>DNTK01000194.1 GCA_003508755.1 Bacteroidales bacterium
TTGCAAACTTTGGTTTGCGGGTCGGATTTTGAGGTTTGCAAATGTGCTGTTTGTGCGTTGGCATTTTCCTTTTTTTGAGCGAGAGGAAACAAAATAAACCTTCAATTTAGCAGAGACTTATCCACGGAGTGCCTTTTTCCTTACAAATAATTAAGCAAAACATTTATTAAATGCTTAAATGTTACAAAAATCAGAATGCCAACCGCCTTGGTGCTAACGGAAGGTGTATGGCAAGTTGGGCAATAGGAAGCACCTACTTATCAATTTGCTATTAGCCTTAGCGTTGTATTTTGCTTTTGTTTTATTCATTTTTTAAAGCCAAATGCAACGATTTGGCGTGGTTACAATATAGCTAAAACATTTGAAAACCTGCTAACCGCCCAATTTGCTATACATGATGTTAGCACCTGGGCAATTAAAAGCTCCTATCTTATCAGTTTAGCACTTGCCTTAATTATTTGTCTTTTCAATATCCGCACGACATTTACTATGGAATGCCTTTTTTTTATGTGCGTTGGCCATACAAGCCCATTGGGCTAATTGGGTTGGCATTTGAAAGCTCTTCCGGCAAACTTTGGCCCGGAAAGGGGCTGTGTGGTTTGCGGGATGTGCTTTGCAAATTGAGTAGGCTATCTATTCGTTTAGCCTAGTGCTTCTAATTAATCAAAAATAATTAGTTCTAGCTCAGTTGTATCTTCCTCTGGAAGAAAAACATTAATTAAGGAATCAGAATACGCAGAATTGTAAACTGATAAATAACTATAATTAGTGTCTTTAGATGTATCTCTGCCTAACATTACTGTTATGCCAGTAACTGTGTCCTTCCAATAATACAAGGCACCTTTTATTTTAATGTTAAAAGGCGTTGAGTCTTTATAATATTTTGGAGTAAAACCTAATTGGTTAGTTACATATTCTTCGAATTCAGAATGCTCATTTGAAGTTAAATCATAAAACCACATTGAGGATATGTAGTTATTAATAAGGTGTACCTCAAATCTAGAATCCTTTAATAAGACTGCCCGGCTAAATGGAAAATCCTGCACTAACGTAATTTCAAAATCAGCTGACAATGTATCACCAATGCTATAATCATAAATCTGTATCTTATGGGTTTCTTCAATACTAGTGCATGCTTCAACAATGAAAAGATAGAAAATAAGTATAAGAATTAATATTCTTTTGGTCATTTTTAGTGCTTGCTGATTAAAAAGAGTTTACAAGTTAGTTTTGTTTTACCTAAATATGGCAAGTATAGAATTACAACTTACCAGCATTAATTGACTTATTTTAACTTTTAGGGCACAATTGTAACTATAAAACCTACAGAAAATAAAGGAATGTCAATTAACAATGCTGCCTTAATGGATATTTGTTTTTTCACTAATCTATACCCTAAATAGACCCCAGTCAAACCAATGAAAATATTTAAAAACAAAACCCAATCAGGATACATAAAATACCAAAGTTTACCAGTGTAATGATAACCATAGTAAAGCCAAATCCAATCTCCAGTCCAGATAATATTCGATACTAACATGACAATGCCAATAATCCGTTTTAATTTATTTCGCTTTGGAATCATTTATAATTAGTCCTTTATATTTATCATTTTAAATAAATAATGACTGGCAATAACACAATGCTTTTTATGAGGATTGTTTTTATCGGACTTTGAGATAAATAACACATTTAATTGGATTTCCATTTAAGATTATTGCACCTATTGTCATTATACCAATCAAGCCATACTTGCTTTTCTTTCTCGTATACTTCTCTTGAGTTATATTTCTGCGTATAGTTCATAATTAGGGTAAAATCAACTTCACAATATTGAGATAAGTCCTTTAAACTTGAAATATACATTTTGGTGGTTACTCTATTTTCAAGGGTGGTGTTAATGACATAATTATATGTTTCAATATTATCAATACACTCAAAAAAATTCTTCTTAAACTCTCCATTTTCTTTGCAATCATTTTGCTGTGAAAATTGAATTCCTACGAATGCTATTAGAACGTAATATTTTAACATAGGACAAATTAAGATAGATTCTTACTAAGAAGCATAAAAGTTAAACAAAAAGTGCTTTAATACTACCAAACTACTTTCGACTTGAATTCAAGATAAGCCAAGTGTCATTTTCTTTATTAGCCATAAAAAATGACTCAAAACCCTGAAGACCATTAGCTGATAAATAACTAATCAGGAAACAAGCTTTATTCATTTCTTCATTAAAACTAACACGAGAAAACTTTATATAACCATGCACAACTTGGTTTGAAGAAAGGTTTTTTTCAGATTTAATTGTTGCATTGTAATAAGATGTAAAATCAAAAGTGTCAAAATATATTAAAGCAGTTGGTAGTTTACTGTAAATGAGATTTAAGTATAATAATGAATCAGTTTTGGTAGCTAAGAATTCTACACTAGGAGTAACAAAAGGATCTGCCTCTTGCATACTAAACAAAGATTCATGAACTAATAATAAATATATTGTAGTGTCTAAATGTTCTTTCCAGAGAATTTTTTGTTTCGCTTGAATTGAATCTTCCTTTTTATTAAGATTAGTAAAGGCTGCCCTGTTAGTTGATTCGAATTCATAAGCTGAGATTGGAGGCGGTGGAGGCTTTATTTGTAACAAGCTTTCTTGGGAAACCAACACTGGTAAAATATCCTTGTAAAGATTTTTTTCCTCACTCAGAGCGTTTTTCTCTCCACAAGATTGGATTAAGAGATATATTAATATAAAAGCAAAAATTCTTAACTGTAACATAAGATTTGTTAGTAATAAATAGGCACCTTTTTGTAAAACAAAATTGAAACCTTGTTTTTAAATTTTGTTATCCCGATAATGTTATGATCTTTTTTTATTAAAGAGAAATTAATTTGGGGGCCAGAGTTTATTCTAATTATAAGATTCTTTACATTTTCAATATTTCCAATAGTAATTCCTTGTGCAATACCACTGGAAGCTTCAGTATTTACAAC
>DNTK01000096.1 GCA_003508755.1 Bacteroidales bacterium
AACCAAAATGGGATAGAGTTTACGTTTCAACTTTATTTACTTTCCATTGGAAAATAACTATTGAAACTATAAATTTCGCAAAATACTTAGTAAAAGATATATCTGAACTAAAAGTTGGAGGGGTACTGGCTTCAGTTCTCTCAAAAGAAGTTAAAAATGAAACTGGTATTAAAACTATTCAGGGGCTGTTAGATAAACCAGGCATTCTCGATAATAATGAAATTGTTGTTGATACACTTCCGCTAGACTATTCAATTCTTGAAGAAATTGATTATAAGTATCCTGAAAATAATGCATATTATGGCTATATGACAAGGGGATGTGTTAGGAAATGTGAGTTTTGCGTTGTTTGGAGATTAGAACCCAAATATGAAAAATATGTTCCATTAAAGGATAAAATTTCAGATACTTCAAAGGTTTATGGCGAAAAACGAAATTTACTTTTACTTGATAATAATGCACTTGCATCCAAAGATTTTAGTAAAATAATCGATGAAATAAAATCAAATGGATTTTACAAAGGTGCAAAATTTAAAGACCCTAACTATCTAGCTATTTCAATTCGCAATTTAAAGAAAGGCATAAATGATTCAGCCTATAGGAGAAAATCGTTTGATTTATATCATAAATTATTAGAAAAAGCAAGAGGAAATGACAAACAGGAAGTCTATGATATTCTTGATGAATACCAGCTATTATCATTTTTCAAAGCCGAGAAACATAATCTAATAAATGCATATAAACATCTGAAGGTAATCAATGAAAAGTACCTTAACAAGGTTGAAAAATTGCGGTATGTTGATTTTAACCAAGGATTGGATGCCCGTTTAATGTCCGAGGATAAAATGAAGAAACTTAGCGAAATTCCTATTAGACCTCTTAGAATAGCTTTTGATAGCATGGATTATCAAGATGTTTATGAGAGGTCTATTAGGTGGGCGGCAAAATATAAAATTCCTGAATGTTCTAATTATCTTTTGTATAATTTCAATGATAAACCTGAAGAACTTTATCAAAGGTTAGAAATAAATGTGAAATTATGTGATGAATTAAAAATGGCTATTTTCTCATTTCCAATGAAATATCTACCTATAGATAATGATAAATTTTATATGAATCGTAATTATATAGGGCCTAATTGGAATCGAAAATACCTTAGAGCTATTCAAGCAATTTTAAATTCAACAAAAGGAAAGGTTGGTAGAGGATATTCCTTCTTTAAAAAAGCTTTTGGGAAAGACTTAGATGAATTCTTCGAGTTACTTTATATGCCTGAAACATATTTGATTTATAGGTATTTTTTTGAACATATTGGATTTATTAATGAGTGGAAAAAAGATTTTAGTTCGGAATTCTTATCTCATACCGAATTAGCTGAAGCAAAGGAAATAATCGAGCAAAATGATTTTACAAATATTAAATCTTTATCCATTAATAAGCGTATTCTTAAGCTTTTAAAACACTACGATATCAATAAACAAGATTTCTTATATAATGCGGAATCCGAACTTTATAAATTAAAAAAGCAATATGATGAATCTGGTATTTTAGAAAAGGATATAAATGATTTTAAGGCTTCTTTATTAAAGTAGAAGAATTTTTATGTAAAATATTCCCTTTTTGTTTTCGTTATATTTTATATTCAGTTTTCAAATCTGGTGAAAATAAATCGCACAATCTGGTTTAAATTGCAGCAAAGGAACAATAAACGGAAGCAATTGATAATTGAATGGTAGCAACCTAAAAAAAAGCGGTAGCAATTGAAGAAGGACTCGAAGCAATGTCTAAAGAAATCGAAGCAGCGCATAAATGAGTGAAATCAATATGCAATGGACTGGAAGCAGAGCATGAAGGACAAGAAGCAATTAACCAATGACCTTACATCAGGTCATATTGTCTAACATAAAAACAAATTAATATGGCGACTAGACCAAAATTATCAGAAGCAGAAGCTTTAGAACAGTACAGAGTAGCGTTAGAGAACGCACAAAACCAATCAGAAATTGCAACTATAATGGCAGAATTCGGTTACGATACCGATACCATCGCACAAGGCAAAACGCTGTTGGATGAAACCCGTACAGCTTATGACACTAACAAAACCGAGGATGATGAAACAGCAGAATCCTACAAAAAGTGGACAGATTTAAAAGTTAGTCTGGCAGACCGTTATGCATTAGACCGTAAAAAGGCAAAAGTAGTATTTCGTAACGATGAATTGACAAAAGACAAATTGGGAGTAACTGGCATTTTACCGCAAGCATATGTAAAATGGCTTGAGATAACAAAGAAATTCTATTCAGTAGGGCTCTCAGATAACGATATACAAACAAAATTAGGCAGACTTAAAATAACAGCAGATTACCTGACTGAGACAAATACAATGATAACTGATTTGGAGGCTGCACGAGCTGAATATCTAAGAGAAGTTGGAGAATCACAAGATGCGACTAAGATTAAAGATGCAGCTTTCGTAAAAATGGATGACTGGATGAGTGAATTTTACGCCGTAGCAAAGATTGCATTGGAGGATAATCCACAATTATTAGAATCATTAGGTAAATTGGTGAGAAGCTAAATAAATCTCTATCCATATGTTATCTTCATTTAAGTTTACTGTCTCATTTATTCTTTTTTCTTTAGCAGCAATTAGCGCATTAATAGGTACATTATTAATAATGCGTGCTGATAAGAAAACAATAAAAACAGTAACGGAGACTCCAGGGGATAATTTAGGGCCATTATTAATTAAAGATTACAGAATTGACCCCAGGGTAATAGCTAAGAGGAAGTTTTACGACCCTCATAATAGAAAAATGAAGCGGCTTAGGAATATTGGTATATTCTTATTAGTACTAGTTCCGGTTTTCACTATTGCAGCTTTAATCTTTCAAGAATAGCCACCCTATTTGTAAGCACATTGGCAAGCCTACACGAGCTAACGCTCAACCAAAGGCTTGCCAAAGAGCTTACAAAGCCAGCCCAATTAGCCCATAGGGCTTTAGGGTTTGCCCGCCCACAAAAAACAAAATAAATT
>DNTK01000545.1 GCA_003508755.1 Bacteroidales bacterium
CTTTGTAAAACAAGTAACCTTAATCAACCAGTACCAGAGAAAACGAGATAATCTTGGACGGTTAGTTACCGAAAAAGAAGATTTGCATACGGCAAATGAAATCATGTTCGAGAGTATCATATTAAAGATAGACGAACTGGACGGCAGCCTCAGGCAGTTTTATGAGCAGTTAAAGCAATACATACAAAAGCAGGGCGCAGAATATCAAAACTACCAGTTTACACAACGGGAAATCCGGCAAGCTTTAAATATGAGTAAAAGCCAATTACAACGATATATCAATGATTTATTGGATTTAGAATACCTGCAGCAATCGGGAGGCTACCAGAACCGGGGCTATAAATACAAAATTACTTACTGGGACAATATTGAAGCTCTACGGCTAAGAATAAGAAGTTATCTAAACGACCAGATTAAAAACCTTTAGTGAACCACCCCTTTGGGTCGCCAGTTGGGTCACCAGAACCCTTGTAAAACCTAAGAAATGTCTTTTGCGACCCATGACCCAAGAAAATGCTTATAGAGAAAAATGAAAAGCTTGCCGATATATAATCACGAATACCAAAAACAGATTGAAAACTTCAGGAATTACTTAAAAGCCCTCGGCTTAAATGAAGGCTCTCAAAACATGTTGCCAAGCTGTGTGAGGGAGTTTTTAAACCAAATAGAAAAGCAGGGAACCCAACAAATACAAAATATCCGGCAAAGCCAAATACAAAGCCACTACGAATATTTACAACACCGCCCGAACCAAAGAAGAATAGGGAATTTAAGCAACAGCATGTTAAATCACCACATGTACGCAATCAGAAAGTTTTTTAATTACCTGGAGCAAACAAACACCATTACCATTAATCCTACGAGCAATATTGAATTTAAACGCTTGAAAAGCAAACAACGAGAAGTTTTAACAACAAAAGAAATCAAAGAGCTTTACGAAGCTGCAGCAACATTAAGGGGAAAAGCCATTTTAGGAATCTTCTACGGCTGTGGACTTAGAAGAACCGAAGGCGAAAAACTAAACATGAATGATGTAAACCTGAAAACAAAACTATTGTATGTCAGGGAAGGCAAAGGAAAAAGAAGGCGTGTAATCCCGATTAATAAACAGGTAAACGAAGACTTTAAAAATTACCTGTATTGTGAACGAGGCGAATACATTACAATCAAATCCCCGAAAGATGCTTTTATATTAAATAAAAAAGGCAATAGAATGAGTGGCAGCAGCTACAACGACACATTAAAAGAAATAATCCAAAGAACCGGAGATAAAGAGCTACAAGCAAAAGAAATCAGTTTACACAACCTGCGCCACTCCATCGCTACGCATTTACTTGAAAACGGTTTACCCGTTGAATATGTGAGGGATTTTTTAGGACATCAATATTTAGAGGCAACGCAAATTTATACGAGGGTTAACTTTAATAAGTTGTAAATGGAACCTGAAGAGTATTTACAAAAGCATCACCAGAAATCAACGGCAGAAAGGTATTTACGAGACATTAAAGCTTACTTAGCCGAAGAACCACAAGCGGAAATAGCCACTTATAGCGATATTATAAATTACATCAGCAGATTACGAGAAAGATACAGTAACAAAGCCACGGTAAACAGGATACTGCACAGCATCAAAAAATATTATGAATACCTTGTAAGAACGAACCAAATACAGACCAATCCGGCAAAGAACATCCATTTAAGAAATTACCGGAATAAAGATTTACAATTACAAGATTTATTTACACCTGCAGAACTCGAATTTTTACTGAATGAAACTGTTTGGAGCAGAAAGACCATAGCAACCAGAAATAAAGCAATAATCAGTTTATTGGTTTACCAGGCACTAACCAGACAGGAACTAACACAAATACAAATCCATCAAATCAATTTAGAAAAAGCAACTATCAAAATACAGGAAACACCAAAGAACAATGCAAGGGAACTGCCATTGAAACCTAACCAAATCATGCTATTTTACAAGTATTTAAATGAGGATAGAAAGAAACTATTAAAACGAAATGAATCGGATATTTTATTAATCGACTGGCACGGAAAATCCATAACCGAAGATGTAATCAGAAACCTTCTTGAATACTGTAAAAAATACTTTCCAGAAAAGAATTTAAATGCAACAACCATCCGAATGAGTGTAATAGCCAATTTATTGAAAGAAGGTAAAGACCTGAGAATAGTACAAGCTTTTGCCGGACACAAATACCCATCAACAACTGAACGTTACAAACAGAACCATATCGAGGAACTGAAACTACAAATCGAGAAATACCATCCTTTGAATAATCAATAATCCCACAGCCCAAAACACCCCACAGGGCAAAAAATCCAGCCACTTTGCAAAATGATGTTTAATTGATTAAAGCGGTATTTTGCAAAGTTCCCCCTGTATTTTTTGCCCTTCCCCTACGCCGACCCTTCTGTAATTTTTTCCGTCATGCTTTTTGTCCGTCACACAAACGGCACATTGCTTTTTTGTTTTAATTGAAATGGTTTTTTAAGCGGTAAAAACAAAAA
>DNTK01000207.1 GCA_003508755.1 Bacteroidales bacterium
ACCGTTACCTGCAAGCCAATGAAGACGACAGTGCAACATGATAAGCCAACAGATTAAAAAACAAAATAAGAAAATGCCGACGCACAAAAGCAAGAGTTTGGCAGCCCGTCCCTGCAACCATCGCTTCGCTGCCAAACACATGCTTTTCTTGCCAACGCTCATAAGAACATTGTGGATAATGATAGACAAAGGAATGATACGACAGACAATTATTACAATCGGATTGATTTTAATTACATCAACTGTATTTGGACAAAGCAAAGAATCTTATGATTACGCATTCAGCGAGATTCATAAAATGCTAAAAGGAGATACTCCACTTGATTTCAAAAAAGCTGTATTCCTGACTGAAAATGCATTTTATTCAAACAACCTTGATTACAATGAATTTTGCCAACAAATTGACGATATTGAAATTCAGCTAAATCAATTCATGAGAGATAAAAATGTTGTAAATCATCCAATGGGAAAGCATTTTGCGATTTTTAGTTATATGATGGAACCTTCAAAATATAATGGAAACATAAAACTTGTTTATGATTTTGAAGACTTGACAGGGCAAAAGGATTGGACAAAAATGTTTATAACAAAGTTATTGAATACTAAAACTGGAAATTGTCACTCGTTACCATATTTATACAAGATATTAGCAGAAGAACAAAAAGCAGAAGCTTATTTAGCTCTTGGCCCAAATCATTTATATATTAAACATAAGGACGATAAAGGACAATGGGTAAATGTCGAACTGACAAATGGGACTTTCCCAAGAGATGGTTGGATTATTTCATCCCTTTCAATAACAACAGATGCAATCAAAGCTGAAACCTACATGGAACCTTTATCACTGAAAGAGTCTGTTGCACTTTGTTTATATGATTTAGCTTTGGGTTACCAATTTCAATTCGGACACGATGATTTTGGTTTGCAATGTTGTGATACTTTATTGAGCTATTTCCCCAATTGTATTTATGCTTACATGGTAAAAAGTGAAGTTCTTTCTGAAAAAAGAAAGTCTTTATTATTGGCAAACAATAATCAGAGAAACCCTGAGATTTCAGAAATTGAAAAAACAATAACCGGAATCTATGATCATATTGATGAAATGGGCTATAAAGACATGCCTAAGGAACAATATGAACAATGGGTCAAAGATGCTGAAGCTGAAAGACTAAACCAACAACAGAAATAAATATTATATTTGTTAACCTAATAATTTCATAATAATGAGAAAACTATTTCTAACCCTATCGTTTGCAGTATTTTCACTCTGGCTGTTAGGTCAAAATGAAAATCCATATAGCCAATTTGGTTATGAAGCTCCAATTATGCCTGATAAACACACTAACGTGGAAGATTTTTCTTTATTTATTATTCCAAATTCTGATACATCTTCAATTATTTCATTTTTATCCCTTGATACGAAAAAAGGAAATATCAACTTTTTTTCTAAACAAGGTAAATTAATTTCTCAAGATACATTATTAAGTCATTCAACTGCAAGATGGTTGTCACCTGATCCTGCTAATCAATTTCATAGCCCATATCTTGGTATGGGGAATAATCCAGTAAGTGGTTATGATCCTGATGGTAGGTTGGTCATTTTTATTAATGGTTATATGCCTTTTGAAGGTAAATACTCTATGAACGATCCCTCGTTAAAAAGCTATTGGGGGCGAACTGCAGGTGACTTTAAAAGACATTTAAATGACTACAATGATGTCTATTTCGATGGACATACTGTGAATCCGGTATCTTCAGCTTCAAGAAGGTCAAAAATGGGTTATGAAGCAGGAAAAGCTTACAAACCAGCCTTGCAACCTGGTGAAACTATTAAAATTGTTACACATAGCCAAGGTGCTGCATATACAGAAGGTTTTGTTCAAGCAATGAATGAAAATGGATATGATGTTGAAGTAGTCCACGCTTTAGCACCTTATAATGCAGAGGATATTAATTTCTCAGAAAATCAAAGACTTATTCAATATCATAGCTCAAGGGATGGGGTAGCACCATATTCTAAACTTAAAAATGCTAATATTGTATATACTGCTCGTGAGGATTTTTATAATATGTCATTAAATTATCATGTTAGTTCCCATTTACTTCATAATATGCGTCATTGGATTTTTAATCCAAGTGAGAGGATTAGTAGACTAACTCCCTCTGTTGTTTGTCCTGAGAATCCAAAAGTAGTAGGGTGGGAATATGAATAAGAAAATACTGTTATTAGTAGTTTATATAATTTTTGTTCCTATAATTATATTTTACATAACTAATTTCTGGGCGAAAATTAGTTATGGAGGTACATATGTTTATGATATAAAATTATTTCTTTTTTACTATATGTTTTTAATATTCATTTTGAATTTAATAATAAGTTTGATATTATATAGAATCATATTTAAGAAAAAGAAGTATTACCTGTTATTGGTATTATTCATTTCACTATTGATATTTAATATGATAAACTTAAAATTATCCTTTTGAATCCTTCTCCTCATTTTAAGGCACATTTGCAATTCACACAAGCCAACGTTTGACCTAAAATTGCAAAAGAGCCTTCAAATCCATCCCGCCGTACAGAGAAACAGATGGATAAAAGTTAGATTATCAAGAGGATATGGAATAATGGCCAGCAGGTAACAATGTATATAGCAAATAGGCGTGACAGTAGTAATTTCAACGATTGTAGCCCGTTTCAACTTTGTCACGGTTTGATAAGTTTGAAGCTCGCAATCGCCTACTTGCCATATACTGACCGTTGTGTGGAATACCGGCAGTAGTAACAAACGAGATTTTATTTATAATTTTATAATAATATTTGTATTTGAAAATTTATGGCTCATAAACAGATTTGTTATTGTGTTTCGCAATATATGAAACTAATGTTTAGACTCATTAGTGCTTATTAATCTTTATGCTTATTAATATTTATAATGTTTTTAAGCTTTTCTAGACGCATAGGAGTGTTTATGAGCCTTTTTTTATTTTTATGACTAGACTAGAAGCTTTACATAATGCAAAATCAATCTATGACCTTTCAAAATTATTAGGTTTTAAAGCAAAGTCAATTTCTTATTTTCTTTACCATTCAACAGAAGAAAAGTATTATACTTTTGAGATACCAAAGAAGAATGGCGAATTTAGAAAAATTCAAGCACCGACTGATAAATTAAAGAAGTTACAATCAAGACTAGCAACTCTTCTTTCTGATTGCTTTGAGGAAATAGACCGAAATCAAGGCTATCCAAATTCCTTGTCTCATGGCTTCAGGAGAAAACACTCGATTATCAGTAATGCTAATTTGCACAAAAACAAGAGGTATGTCTTTAATATTGACCTAAAAGACTTCTTTCCTACATTTAATTTTGGAAGGGTTAGAGGTTTTTTTATTAAGAATAAACACTTTCAGTTATCTCCAAAGATAGCAACTATTATTGCTCAAATTGCTTGCTTTGATAATGGTTTGCCTCAAGGAAGTCCATGTTCGCCAATAATAACAAACTTAATTGCTCATTTAATAGATGTGAGGTTAGTTAATTTAGCAAAACATGCTAAATGTACATACTCAAGATATGCGGATGATATAACCTTTTCAACAAATAGAAAGGATTTTCCCAAAGAAATAGCATATAAAACAAATGCAAATCAATGGGTGGTCGGCAATAATCTTAATGCAGAAATAACAAAACTCGGATTTACAATTAATGATAAAAAGACAAACATGCAATACCGTATGTCTAGACAAGTTGCTACTGGATTAATTGTTAATGAGAAAGTTAATGTAAAAAGAGAATACTATAAAAAAGCTCGGGCTTGCTGTCAATTACTTTTTGAGATAGATGATTTTTATTTATCAGAAGGTAAATCAGGTAGTTTGAACCAATTAGACGGTATTTTAAACTTTATTTATCAGGTAAAACGCCCACATGATAAAGAAAATATAGGCCCGAGACGGTTTAAGCCAAATGCAATAACAAAGTTATATAGAGAGTTTTTATCCTATAGACATTTTTTTTCTGGGGATAAGCCGTTAATTATTTGCGAAGGGAAAACAGATATTACTTATTTGAAGTGTGCATTAAAAAGATTACATCCAGACTTTAATCAACTTATAGAATTTAAAGATGGAAAAACTAAACATAAAGTTAGTTTCTTAAGATTTTCAGATAGACTAAAAGATGTTTTTGCAATATCAGAAGGTACGCCAGGCTTAACTGCCTTAATGGAAATGTATGCTGATTTGTTAAAACGCTTTAAAGGTGTTGGTTTAATACATCCGGTCATTATTGTTCTTGATACTGATAGTGGCAATAAGGAAATCCGGAAGAAACTTGAAGAGAAAACCTATGAATTCCC
>DNTK01000210.1 GCA_003508755.1 Bacteroidales bacterium
AACTATTTGTGTCCATTCTTTATCAGAAATGAGGCTTTTTGCTTCCAGAATATTTTTTATTTCTTCGTTCTGAAATGTATCTCGTTTTTCGGAATACGCATTCATTAGTGCATTAAAGTCCTCCAAGGTAGATGTTGTTGAAAGGTTTAATTTCTGAAACTGCTTGTAGGTTTTTGATTTATATTTATTTTGCTTCTTCCTATTCTTCTTGGATATTTTCCGTAATTCCAGAATTCTGTCCTTCCTCGATTTATCTTCGATATTTTGTCTGACATATTTTTCCAGTTTTGGAAGAATAAAAACAGGTTCGTTTTCTCCAAAAAAAAGTGTAAAAATGAGGGCCCAAATCATAGTTATGTTTTAGAGATTCTAAGATACACAGAAATCTAAGTTGATTTTGAAATTGTTCTGTTTAGTTTTGCTTTTAATACTTTTTTGTTGCTGTCTTTCAGGATCGTGAAAAATCATTATTTTTGTTGCCGTTCTATATATCTCAGAAAACATAGCAAAACATGAAGATTTCCTATAACTGGCTGAAAGATTACATTGATTTAAAAATTGCTCCGGAAGAACTATCCCGAATTTTAACCGATATAGGATTAGAGGTGGAAGGTGTTGAAGATTGGGAGGAAGTAAAAGGAGGATTAAAATCCTATGTAGTGGGTGAGGTCTTAACCTGCGCAAAGCATCCTAATGCTGATAAACTTAGCGTAACCTCAGTCAATATTGGACATGGCGAACCCTTGAATATAGTATGCGGGGCTCCCAATGTGGCAGCCGGTCAAAAAGTAATTGTAGCCACCACAGGTGCACTGGTCTATATGGGAGATAAAAGTTTTGAGATAAAAAAAACCAAACTGCGAGGGGAACTATCTGAAGGTATGATCTGCGCCGAAGATGAATTAGGATTAGGTGGCGGACATGAAGGTATTCTTGTGCTTAATGAGGATGCCAAGATAGGAATGCCTGCTGACGAATATTTTGGCTTAAAAACCGATACCATTTTTGAAATCGGACTTACTCCAAACCGTATCGATGCTGCATCGCATTATGGCGTTGCCCGTGATTTAGCGGCTTACTTTTCCCAGGAAAATAAAATTGGGCTGAATAAACCTTCTGTAGAAGGGTTTCAACCGGGTGATGGCAGCTACGAAATACCTGTAAAGGTCGAAGATACTGATGCATGTAAACGCTATACAGGACTTACTATAAAAAACGTATCTATTGCAGAGTCTCCCAAGTGGCTGCAAATTAAACTTAATGCCATTGGTTTGAATCCCATTAACAATGTTGTAGATATTACCAATTTTGTTATGCATGAGTTAGGACAACCTCTTCATGCGTTTGATGCCAACCAGTTAAAAGGAGAAAAAATAGTGGTGCGTAAAATGCCTGAGGGTACCAATTTTATCACCCTTGACGAAGTTGAACGTAAGCTTTCAGCAGATGATCTGATGATTTGCGATGCGGAAGTCGGAGCCTGCATGGCTGGAGTTTTTGGTGGTCATACATCGGGGGTCACAGAAAAAACACAGAATATTTTTCTCGAGAGTGCTTATTTCGATCCTGTGAGTGTGCGCAAAACTGCCAAACGCCATATGCTGAGTACCGATTCCTCGTTCCGCTTTGAACGTGGTGTAGATCCTACTATTACAACCTTTGCTCTTAAGCGAGCAGCAATGCTTATTACTGAAGTGGCAGGAGGTACAATATCATCGGATATCACCGATATTTATCCAAAACCCATTCAAGCAATATCCATTGAAGTAAAATACAAACACATCGACCGGCTAATTGGCAAGCAACTGGATAGGAACTTAATTAAAAATATTCTAAGCAACCTGGATATTAAGATTCTGAAAGAGTCGGGTGAAGTATTATTGCTTGAAATACCTCCCTACCGGGTAGATGTTACACGCGAAGCTGATGTAATAGAAGAGATTCTCCGGATTTATGGCTATAACAATGTGGAGTTTTCGGAAAAAATATCAGCCAGTTTATCACCCTCCAATAAACCCGATAATGAACTGCTGGTAAATCAAGTGTCCGATTTTTTTGCTTCAAATGGATTCAATGAAATCATGTCTAATTCACTGACAAAGTCAGCTTATTACACCGAACTGAATTCTTATCCGGTTCAGAAGTGTGTGAAAGTTTTGAATCCCCTAAGCTCCGATCTGGATGTTATGCGGCAAACCCTTCTTTTTAATGGACTTGAGGCAATTGCCTACAATATAAACAGGCAAAACTCAAACCTTCGTTTGTTTGAATATGGTAAGTGCTATAATCTATCAGATAATCAAAAAGAAGGGAAAGTCCTGAGTAAATTTGATGAAGAACGCAGGTATGGAATTTTTCTCACTGGAAATAAATCTGAGCCTTCCTGGAGTGCTGCGGATGAAAAGGTGTCGTTTTTTCAATTAAAAGCTTATTGTGATAAACTCATCGAAAAAGTTTTAGGTAATGCCGATGGTATTTCTGCTGAGTCGCTTGAAGGCAAATCCGATGTTTTTAGCGGAGGGCTTGGTCTCTTCCAAAACAATAAGCTTCTGATTGAGATTGGTACAGTAGCACCACAGCTCCTAAAAAAATTTGATATTGAGCAGGAAGTCTATTTTGCTGAAATCCGATGGGATGAATTATTAAAACGTTCTGGTAAACCAGTTCGTTTTAAAGAAATGCCTAAGTTTCCGGAGGTGCGACGCGATTTGGCGCTACTTATTGATGAAAAGGTTGAGCTATCAGAAATTATAGCCCTTTCGTTGAAAACAGAGAAAAAATTATTGAAACGTATAAACCTGTTCGATTTCTTTAAAGGAAAAGGAATACCGAAGGGTAAGAAGTCATATGGTGTGAGTTTTTATTTACAAGATGAAGGCAAAACCCTAACCGATAAGGAAATTGATCGTATAATGGGTAAATTATCAACTCGGTTAACCAGTGAATTAGGTGCCGAGTTGCGCTAAACCAAAATAAGATGTTTTCAATTGAACTCCTGCAAGGGGATATTACACAACTCGAAGTGGATGCCATCGTTAACGCAGCCAATAATTCATTATTGGGCGGCGGTGGAGTGGATGGTGCCATTCATCGTGCCGCTGGAAGTGGTCTTCTGGAAGAATGCAAAACGCTTAATGGTTGCAATACAGGAGAAGCAAAATTAACAAGCGGATATAATTTGCTTGCGAAATTTGTTATTCATACGGTCGGCCCTGTATGGAATGGCGGAACAAAAAATGAGGAAGCGCTGTTAGAGAATTGTTATCGTGAATGCCTTAGAATAGCCGATGAACTTAAACTAAAGACAATAGCATTTCCAAATATTAGTACCGGCGTTTATGGATTTCCTAAGCAACGAGCTGCTGAAATTGCTTTTGGTATTACAAATGAATATGCTAAAATCGCCACTTCGCTTGAGCAGGTAATATTTGTTGCATTCGATGCAGAAAACTACCAGATATATTCGACCCTTCTAGAATGACCATTTTCTTGAATGCTGCCAGGTTGTAATTCTTGTTGAAAAATACATCAATTACTCGTTGTTTTAATATCTTAGTAAATAAAAATTTGCTTCGGTACCTAACCATATGCGTTTTTCTCATTCTTGTCTTTGCAGAGGGACAAGGGCAGTGCTATCGCACAAATACAACCTACCAGGGTGGTGAAGAAATTTCGTATGAGGTATATTACAATTGGGGATTTATATGGTTAAATGCCGGTTTCGTAAAATTCAGAGTAGCCGATACTGTTTATAAAGGAATTGAGTCTTATTTTTTTGATTCATTTGGCTCCAGTCATAAATCTTACGATTGGCTTTTTAAAGTGCGCGATTATTATAAGTCTTATATCGACAAGGACTCCCTAAAGCCGCTCTATTTTCACAGAAAGAACTACGAAGGAGGATTTGAGGTTGATAATAAATATACATTTAATTGGGAGGAGAACCTCGTTTATTCTTCGACATGGAACAGCAAGAAAAACCGCACCCTGGATACAGTAAATATTCCAGACTGTACCTACGATCTATTGTCGCTTATATACTACACCCGTAATCTCGATTTTTCAGATCTTGAAATCGGCGAAAAAGTACCTGTAGTATCCATTATCGATAATGAAATATTTTACTTGTATATCCGTTACCTGGGTAAAGAAAAAATCAAGCACAGAGACGGCAAAACCTATTCATGCTTCAAATTTTCTGCATTATTAGTTGAAGGAACTATATTTAAGGGAGGTGAAGATATGTTTGTTTGGGTAACGGATGATAAGAATCGGGTACCAGTACTCGTTGAAGCTAAAATACTGATCGGTTCGGTAAAAGCGTATTTAAAGTCTGCAAAAGGTTTAAAGCACTAAATCATCCTTTCTTAAAACTATAGAAAACAAGAGCTGCAATATGAACGTACAATCGAAAAGATTTTATTTACTCATTACCATTTATTTTTTACTCATGCATTTTGCATCAGCACAGGATGCAGAATACCTGATCCGTGTTTTTAACGAGCATTCCGAAGCGGTAAATACTGTTGCCTTTAGTAAATCCGGGAAATATATGGCTTCGGGAGCCGAGGACAAGGCATTGATTATTCGGGAAATAAACGGGGAAGTGATAATTAAACATAAAGAAAACTATTTTGCAATTAAAGACATTGAGTTTTTTGGCGACAAACAGTTATTTGTTACAGCAGGAAAAGATGTTAAACTTATTGATTTAGAGAATTCAACACTTGCACTCTACAAAGGAAGCTCAACACATGTTTGGTCATTTGATTTTGCACCCGAGCGGAATAAACTTGTTGCCGGTTCATACGATTCAAAAATTAAAACCTGGGATGTTCGAACGGAAGAGATTGAGCTGGTGTTAGATGGCCATAATAAAAGTGCACTTTCGGCCGCGTACAGCTACGATGAAAAATACATTGTGTCTGGATCGCGTGATGAGCGTATTATGATCTGGAACGCAAAAAGCGGTGAACTAATGCATAGTCTGGAACGTCACTCAGGAAATATTTACGATATACAATTTCATCCCAACACGAAATATTTTGCTTCTGCTTCCGGCGATAAGACTATTCGCCTGTGGGATATAGAATCAGCAAAAGTTGTAAAAACTTATGTTGGTCATGAGAGTGCAGTGCTCGATATTGAGTTTTCGCCTGATGGATATTTTATGTATAGCGCTGGTTTAGATGGTGTTGTTTTTATTTGGGAGGTGGCCTCCGGTAAAAAGTTATATAGCTATATATTACATACTGGTTCGGTAAACAGCGTTGCCATTAGCAACGACGGTCATTATGCAGCAACCTGTGGCAATGATAAAAAAGTAATGCTTTGGAAATCAGCAAAACACATAGCAGTTGATTTGTACTTTAAAGATCTGTTGAATGCTAAAAAAGAAATGAATAATATCTTTGATGATCGCAGAAAAGGAGAGTCAAGATCCGATTTTAATAACCGGTTGAATGAAGCCCATTTAGAGGAATTAAAACTTATCGACGAACTTTTTAATAAATACATTGAAAAAGTAAACTATAAGAACATACCCTAAACTGCGATTTATCCATCCTTCTATAGAATGGGAAAAACCAGCCTTGTTTTATTTTGCAATTGGTTTTTGAATTGTTTCGCGTGTAACTAATTTTAGTTTTGTGATTGAAAATAAATCTTTATTTGCATCGGACTATGACGGAAATATTCGTGTAATTGATTAATTTTCTGTTAATATTAATTAATAATTATGGCAAAAAGTATAGTATGTAGTCTGTTTATTTTTATCGTCTCATTTGTCTCAATTAATGCCCAGGTTTTATCATCTGAATCTCCGTTTGTGCATTATACAAGCGAAGATGGTTTATCGCAGCTTGTGGTTAGAACCATTGTACAGGATAAATATGGATTTATCTGGGTTGGTACAGAAGACGGACTAAATAAATTTGATGGGTACGAATTTAAAGTATACCGGAATGTCAGAAATGATAAAAAATCAATACCGGATAATTTTATCTACTCCATAACACCAGCACGGGATGGCGGTTTATGGATAGGTACAAATAACGGAGGATTAGCCAAGTACAATTCCAGTACCGATGATTTTACAACTTTTCAATTTGATCCGAATGATGAGGCGTCCATATCAGCTAACCGTGTTGAATCAATTTATGAAGATAATAATGGCATTGTATGGCTTGGCATCGGAACTGCAAATGGTGGATTAAATCGGTTAAACCCGAAAACCGGAGAGGTTACTCGTTATCTTACCGATGAAGAATTCACAAATCAACTCACTTCTACATCGGTAATTAGTATTGCCGATGATCAGAAAGGGAATTTGTGGGTGCGTACCTATACTGACTTTTTATTGTTTAATAAAGAAACTGAAGCTTTTACAATACTGGATGTGCCTCCATTTCAGGTTGGCGATATATCGGATAAATCTGTTTTTATTGATTCCGATGGAGTTTTATGGGCAGCCAATGGCAACTCCTTACTCAAGATGAATACCAGTACAAAGGAGTATGAATTGGTATACTTTTCTGATTACCCAACTGACAATGTAGCACTAATTGATATTGAAGAGTTCAATGATAATTATTTGTGGCTAAATGACTTTACACAAGGAATATTTCTTTTCAATAAATCAGATTATTCGGTTATTCGTTTTTCGCATGATGAGAAAAGAGGGAGTAGCATTCTTTCGGGTATGGCTATTGCTTTATTGCAGGACCAAACAGGTTCAGTATGGACAGGTATACATAGCAAAGGAATTAGTAAGCTTAATATTAATCGGAAAAAATTTACACATTTCAGGCCAAATAGCGCAAATCCTGAAACCTTGAATGGCAGCGTCATAAAGGGTATACTGGTCGATCAGTTCAATAATATATGGGTGAGTGCTGATTCCAGAGTAGAGAAACTAAATCTTATTTTTGATGAGGCAGGAACTTATGTGCGGGATACTTCCTCAAAATATAGTCAGCTTACAAGTTCTCAGCCAAATTGTTTTTTTGAAGACAAACTAGGAAATATCTGGATAGGAACTTGGGGAGATGGAGTATATATTCTTGAGGGGGGAAATATTGACTATCCCACTCACCTGTCAGCAGATGGGTTCGAAGGAGATATTTTAGACAACATTGTTCAAGCAATCTATGAAGATCGGTTTGGAAATATATGGATTGGTTCTGAAACCGGTATCACACTGTACAATCCAGGTTCTGGACAATACAGACATTTTACACATGATCCTGCTAATGAAAATACCTTGGCTCCATATGGAGTGCAGGCAAATTGTATTGTCGAAGATGCTTATGGGAATATTTGGGTGGGTACTTGGGGCGGTCTTACCCGTATCATTCCTAAAGATATTTCGGTTAATACATTCGATGTGGAATATGATTTTATCCGTTACAGAAATAATCCCGATGACTTAAACAGTCTGAGCGATAACCGAATAATTTCACTTTATTACGATAAGGCTGTAAATCCTGATGAAATATATGCAGGTACATATGGAACCGGACTGAATAAAATTACTTTCTCTAACGATAATACAAAAGAGAATACCATCACTACCTATACCCGCAATGAAGGGTTACCGAATGATGTTGTGTATTCCATATTATCTGATGATTATGGTCATTTATGGATAAGTACCAATGATGGTCTGGCTAATTTTAATCCCAAAAACAATAATTTTGAAGTTTACGATGTGAATGACGGCCTGCAGGCAAACCAGTTTTTTTGGGGAGCACGTGCAAAGGGTAACAATGGTGAATTATTGTTTGGAGGTATTAACGGATTTAATATGTTCAAACCCGAAGAAATTGAAAGTGATAAAACAAAACCCAATGTAGTATTTACCGATTTCAAGGTACTTAATGAGTCTGTTGCTGTAGGTCAAAAGATAAATAAGCACGTTATTTTAAAACAGGGAATTAACCAAACAGAGAAAATAGTTTTAACACACCGCGAAAATGTATTTACTATCGAATTTGCTGGTCTGCACTATGCTTTTCCGGCAAACAACAAATATAAATACATGATGGACGGTTTTGATGAAGACTGGATACAAGTCGATGGCCGCAAACGATTTGCTTCTTATACTAATCTCGATCCCGGGAAATATACCTTTATGGTAGATGCCTCAAATTACGATGGAGTGTGGTCGGAAGATATTCGAATTATCGAAATTCGAATAAAACCTCCATTCTGGAAACGCTGGTGGTTCAGGATAATGCTGTTATTAATTGCTGCTTTTATTGCATATGAATTTTATAAGAATCGCAGGGACCGTATCAAGCGTGATAAAAGAATTCTTGAAGAGAAAATTCAAGAAGGTCAGAAAGTAATTGAAGAAAAAGTTAAAGAAGTCGAAAAACAACAAGATGAGATAAAAAAGAGAGACCTCGAGGAAGAGGAAATGCGCTTTTTAAATAAAGGACTGGCAAAATTCTCAGAGATACTTTCGGCCGGAAACGATAACCTTCATGAATTATCGCAACAAATAATTTCCGAGTTAGTAAGTTATGTGGGTGCCGTAATGGGGGTGATCTATGTCTTTCAGGAAAACAGTGAGGAAGGCATTCTTGAACAATATGCTGCATATGCAGCCGATTCCGATACACTGGACAGAAAACATGTTCGTGTGGGGGAAGGTTATATTGGAACCTGTTTTCTCGAAGGGAAAACCATCAAAGTGGACGACATTCCAAAGGGCTACTCCAAATTAACCTCAGGCCTTGGAGAGGTGCTACCCTCCAATATTTGTCTTATTCCTATAATGCAGCGTGGAGATAAACAAGGGGTAATAGAATTAGCAACATTAAAACCCCTTGAGGAATACAAAATACAATTTGTTGAAAAAATAGCTGAAAACATTCGATCTGTAATTTCTATCCGAAAAGCAAGCGAGAAACTAAATGATTTATTGGAACAATCTAATCAGCAAACGGAAGAACTTCGTTCACAAGAAGAGGAAATGAGGCAAAACATGGAGGAAATGCACGCCACCCAGGAAGAAATGAGTCGAAGAGAAGAAGAATGGGTGCAGGAAAAATCAAAACTTGAAGCGCAATGCAAGCGACTTAAAGAGGAAAATAAGTTGTTGAAAAAATCGTTGGACGAGTCGGATGATGAACACTAACGGGAATTTATCCTTTCGATAATTCTAAGCGGCCTCGGATTAATTCCCTGGCCGCTTTTTATTTTGAACCTTTTCAATAACCAGCCTTCCATCCGGGCTGTTCATTATTTGGTATCTGAATGGTAGCTATTTTTCTATTATTTGGTTATCTTACTGGCAGTTTCCACAATTTGTAATCATATGAAGCAGGTATTGATTGGTTGTTTTTTCAGTGCTATTGCGATGTTATCCTTTGGTCAGGTTATTTCATCCGATGCACCATTTGTTCATTATACCAGTAGCGATGGGCTCTCACAACAAGTAGTCCGTTCTATTGTCCAGGATCAAGAAGGGTTCATTTGGATAGGAACAGAAGATGGACTGAATAAATTTGATGGTTATGACTTTAAACAGTTCAGATCGATACGAAATGATAACACCTCACTCCCCGATAATTTTATTTATGCCCTCTATCCATCTTCCGATGGGGGAATCTGGATAGGAACAAACAGTGCCGGATTAGCCAAATACGATCCAGTTTCTGCAGAATTCATGCGCTATTCAACGGATCCCAATAACCCTAGTGCACTTAAAGGGGAAAGAATTTACACCTTGTATGAGGATGCCGATGGTATTGTATGGATTGGCACTTACAATGGTGGAATGGCACGCTTCGATCCTCAAACTGGACTCTTTAAAAACTATATAGCCGACGGAAAACCTGGTAGTATTTTATCAAATATGGTGGTAGGTATTCAACGAAGCAGTGATGGAACACTTTGGGTCAGAACCAGCGACGCTTTGCAGAAATTTGAAGAGCAGACAGAAACATTTATTCATGTTGATGTACCAGTATTGATGCCGGACCTCGAAATGCGTGGATCATTTTATATCGATGAGGATGACAAAATATGGACTTCTCTGGGTGCAGCCATTCTTGTTGTCGATGCAAAAACGGAACAGTACGATATTGTTCCCTTTAGTAATTTCGATAACGAAGGACTTACTTTACTAAAAATCATCCCCTTTAATAAAGATTATTTATGGGTGTCAAGCCTGGCAAACGGATTATTCCTATTCAATAAAGAAACAAATCAGGCTGTTAATTTTCGACACAATGAAGGAAGGCCCAGCAGTATTAGTTCAGGCGGAATAGTTGCATTATTGCAGGACAGAAGCGGCTCATTGTGGACTGGAGGATTGGTCTCAGGGATCAGTAAATTAAATATTAACCGTAAGAAATTTCATCATTATAAGAGCAAACCGGAAGATCCGTCCACCATAAGAGGAAATACCGTTCGTTCAATGCTAATCGACTCTCAAAACAACATGTGGGTGGGTTATATGACCGATCCGAATGCTTTACTTGATAAATTAGTTTTTACTAACGATAAGTATGAATTACTTAATTCAAGTACAGTTAATCTGGGAGATGCTATCGGAGTTACATGTTTACTGGAAGATTCAAACGGAAATATATGGGTGGGTACCTGGGGTGCCGGTATTCATATTCTTCCCTATGGAGATACCCTTGGAAAGTATGAGATCCGAAACACCGGAATGGAGAATTCTCTGAGTGATGATATCATTCAGGCATTTTATGAAGACCGGTTTGGAAATATATGGATTGGTACTGAAACAGCACTTGATTTATACAATCCACAGACTGGTGAAATAAAAAACTTCTTTCATGATCCAGAGAATGATAACTCCCTTGCTCAATATGGGGTTCAGGCCAACACAATTGTCGAGGATGCCTATGGTTGTATGTGGATTGGCACCTGGGGAGGGCTTACCCGGATGATTCCAAAAGACAACACCGTGAACTCTTTTGATGTTGAGTATGATTTTGTCCGGTACAACCATGATCCCGAGAATGAAAACACAATAAGCGATAACCGCATTATCTCATTATACTACGATAAATTTATTGATGAGAATGAAATATATGCCGGAACCTATGGCAGTGGTCTTAACAGAATAAAATTTGATCCTGAAGACAACACAGCATATACAGTAGAAATTTATACCCGAAATGAAGGTTTATCAAATGACGTAGTTTATACCATCTTGTCTGACAACAATGGTGAATTATGGGTTAGCACAAACAGTGGTCTTAATAAGTTCAATCCAAATGATAACTCCTTTAATGTGTATGATGTAAACGATGGACTCCAAGGAAACCAGTTTTTTTGGGGAGCCCGGTTTAAGACGGTTAACGGAGAACTGATGTTCGGTGGTCTGAATGGGTTCAACCTATTTAATCCGGATGATATTGTGAGCGATCAAACAATACCATCAGTTGTATTTACTGATTTAAAAGTGTTGAATAAGTCGGTCGGAGTGGGAGAGAAAATCAACAAAAATGTTATTCTTGAAAAAGGCATTAATCGGAGTGAAAAAATTACACTGACTCATCGTGAAAATGTATTTACCATAGAATTTGCCGGTTTGCACTATGCTTTCCCCGATAATAATCACTACAGATATATGATGGAGGGTTTTGATGAGGATTTTATCGAAGTTGATAGCAGAAAAAGATTCGCCTCATATACTAACCTCGATCCAGGAGTCTATACCTTTAAAGTAGATGCCAGCAATTATGATGGTGTATGGACAAATGATCCTATTGAACTGGAGATTTATATAAAGCCCCCATTCTGGAAACGCTGGTGGTTTAGGATAATGGTACTATTATTATTAATTTATGGAGTTTACCAGTTTATTCAAAGACGAATGGAGATGGTAAAGCGCGATAAAGAAATACTGGAAGGAAAAATTAAGCAAGGCGAAAAGATTATAGAAGAAAAAGTACAAGAAGTTGATAAGCAGCAGGAAGAAATAAAAAAACGCGATATACAGGAGCAGGAAATGCGGTTTATGAATCGCGGGCTTGCAAA
>DNTK01000047.1 GCA_003508755.1 Bacteroidales bacterium
CAGCATTTCTTAATGAAAACAATGGGTATTGCCAGTTATAACCCCAGATGATGGTATTTTTGATCCCATCTCTTAGAGCATATTGCCATATGTTGCCATAAGGTCCGTATCGATCAATATTATATTCGACAAATTTTTCCTGTCCCTGAATAGTTAGTTGTTTTTCCAATTCAATTCTTCCCGCAAAATCGTTATACAATGAAACTTTTTTATTGATTAATTGATCATTCCGATAATTTTCAATAATCGTGGGATAAGCCAAGCGATTTTCAGTTTTAAGATCCTGCAAAATACCATCAAACAAGTTTCCATTTTCAATGGGATAGGTTGTTGTATTGTGGACGTAGTGATAAACTGTTTTTATAGAGTCGTCATTATTGTCCGTTATGGTATGGCTCCGAAGCAGTTCAAGATCATCATATCCATATTCATGTAATTCGGATAAATAATTACCAGATCCTTCGTAATGACGTATTTCTTTGGAAGTTAATTGAGAGTTTTTCGTGTAAATTGGGTAATAACCAACAATGTTTTGTTCAAAAGTCATTCTTTCATAATTACCAAACGAACCTCTCCCTGTGTAAATCAGTGAACTACCGCCAATTCTGGCTCCGTAATATACCTCGGAAATTGTATTTTCATAGTTAAATATTGTTTCCCGAACTTTATTATCATTGCTATCAAATATTTCTTTTCTAGTTAATTTACCATTTTTTACCTGGGTTACTTTTTGACGTGCCGGTAAAGACATAGGTTCAAGATTGTACTCAATTGAACTGTAGATATCTTCAGAGTTCGCAAAATATTTTACCAATTTACCGTTATTATTCCCCTTCTTATCAAATTTTCTAATCGTAACTTTGGAGTAACCCACTAAATTTCCCGAAGAATATAATGATGGGGAGAAATAGCTTTTACTCGAGATTTCATGTAGATCATAAAAGTGCAGCCCTATTTGTTCAGGGGGATAGCCTTCATCAGGTTGTGAATTGGAATATAAAGTAGAAAAATCCAGTGGTGAAAATGATATCCCTCCTTCGTAAGTGTATTTTGTAGTCGAAATCTTTTCACCATTTCTTCTATGCATTGATATGCTATCAATTCTTAGTCCTGCACCAACCCGATTTGAATATACATTGAAGCCATAATGATACCTCACTGCTCCTCCAGTAGGAAAAGCCATTTCTTTCAAAGCACATGCTTTGGCATAATTCAGGTTGGGCCTGTGGTCATTGCCATTGTCCGGAAAAACAGAGTTATTAATGTTCGTTGGATTTGGCACTAAGGAATTGTTGTTTAACACACCATTATAAAACCCCCAGTAGTCTGTTGCGTAGGAAGTTTTGGAGGGAAGCGTTTCTGAATCATAATAAAATTCATAAGGGTTTGAACCAATTTCCTTTACCGATAGTAGTTTTAGTCTTTTTAATTTTTCATCATTAGTTTTTAAGTAATAGACAGTATTGTCGAATCCATTTGAATTATCGGCTGAGACAAAATAATCGTAATTAAATTCAAACCATTTTACTTCATCACCTCTTAAATTTATGACCTTAATCCAGTCCAGTTTACGATCAAACAATCTGTCTTCTCGAAAAGAGGTTGTGAATTCAATGGCACCTTTATTGTACTCAATAGAAAGTAAATACGGAACTTTTTGTGAAGTTCGGGTAACACTGAAATCATTATGTGTAACATCACCAAAATTTACTGGTTGTCTATCAGCTTTTTCTTGACCTTCCCAAGTTCTAGCAAGATGAAAACTTTTAAAATCATACCTTTTCGTTGATTGTGAATAACTTCTAAAGTTTTTAACTTCATAACCCTCGGACCATTCTAAAACGATCTCCTGTCCCTTATTATCGATAATTTTGCTAATTCTCCACACCCTGCCACTTACAATGCCAGACTCACCAGGGTATCCTTGATCAGATACTATGCTATATGTTTCTTCTAGCTTAGTTTCTTCCATCACATTGAATATGTATTGAATGCCATTTTGATCAGTAATTGTCCATTGAATCTTACCCGTATTTTGATCAATATCAACATCAACATTATATCCCTTTTTATTCAACACCACTATTTCATCATTCTTAAAGTCATACGTCATTTTAAGATCGTGTCCAAAAAAGGACGCCTTAAAAATATCGGGTTCTGAATCGTAATAATTATTATATCCCCAACCACTACCATCAACTATCTCAGGGTATCTAGTGCCATAATGCCCATCTACTGGTATAAAGTAATCGGTATATTGTATATAGGAATGTTGAGGAGAAGTCTGACTTATACCTTCACTGGGCACATATTGTCCTGATGGACCAATAGTTCGAAACCATAATGGATAGTTATAATACACAAATTCATATGGCGGTATCATGAAATGATAATCCGGTAATAGTTTGGTATATCCGCCCTTTAAATCATCTTGATCGTTAATTATTTGAACAATCGAGCCAAACGTCATACTCCAACCCAATCCTACCCAACTGGCTTCTTCATCAACACGAATTCCGCCAGTATAATAACTTAGTGTTATGGGTATTTTCACTCCATTTTGCTATATTTCATATAATGGTATAGATACGTTGGCCTTACCACTATATTCATCAACCGAGGTTTCTTCATATTTTAAAAACTCGTACGCACTTGGACTTACCGGTAAAATATCCGGAAAATCCTGACCTGATAATTGATAAGTTGAAAACAATGCTACAATAATTACAATTCGCATTACTTTCATTCTAAGCGGAATTTTCAATTTCATAGTGTCTAAAATCTATATTATTTATTCCTAAAATTTAACTCCAAACCTA
>DNTK01000105.1 GCA_003508755.1 Bacteroidales bacterium
CTTCCAAATAGTGTCACCAGAAGAGTGTTCCTCATCCATATAAGCACTATGCCTGGCTGTGGTTTTATTAATTAAAATTCTGAATTGAGCTTCCGGAAACTTCGTCCTGATTATACTAGATTTTTCCGGTATGGCCCAATATTCTCCAGGAACTCCACCAGGCATAATCTCCCAACCATTGAGCTTATCAAAATCATGGGTAATTAATAATTTAACATTATCCCCACTAATCACCTTAAAATCCATATTAATTACCGGAGATGATTTTGATGTCCAAGTACGTACCTGGAAGCAATGCTTTTTAAATTTATAAATCCATCGACAATGATTTAATCCCATCTCAAAAGCAGAAGGAACACCCAGCAAATAAAACTGATTATCAATCTCGACAAAAATTCTTTGACCTGCTTCTGGTGCGCTATTAAACTGGCTGGTGCATACAGAAAGTAATACATTAAAATTGGTATTGCCCTGAGAAATATGAGAATTAAATACCCCAAAAGCAAATGAGGTAGTAGAAATAATAGCTTCGTTAGGCGAATACATTTCATTCGCCTGCATAATGTGCCCATGTGGACGCTCAACACGAATTTCTTTTTCCCGTAAAATCACATGGTTATTTTGTTGGCTAAAAAATGAAAGTAAAAAACCATTTTCTTCTTCGCAATGCCGTTTATTCTTACCAAAAAATTGATTGAGTTCTGTATCAGTTAAATCGTCAGCAAGTAAAAAGGCAGATGCAGTGAAAATGTTTTGACCCTGAGCATTCATTTCAGATGTAACCGCTTCGAATGATATATCGTTAAATTCACTGAAAAGTGTATTTAGAGACTTTAAATCGTTTATTGATGATGCATCTGGATGATCTGGCAGGTAGGTAGCTACGAAAATACTGGTATGTTTAGAACCGGCCTTCAGATTGAATGGTTTTTCCTGCAAAGCAAGAATTGATGATTCGCCAGCACAATTTCCTTCAAGCCTTTCATAAAGTAGACCCTCTGGTATTCCAGTTTCCCGATATGTTTTACCGTAAAACTGCATACCGTCAGTGCTACCTGCAATAGCCATATTTTTGCATGATACCATCAGCCAGGGATTCCCTGATGATTCTCTCATGTTTTGTCTACAGCAAATAACTGCACCAAACTTCTGATCATGGAAAATTAGTCGCTCAAGATACTGACTCACATAATATTCATTGATTAAGTCGTTGGTAATAGATTTTAAACCAATATCCTGAACATAAACTATATCACAATCAACATTATTCAATGTTGTATTAGTGATATTAACTGTCCATTGCCAACTTTGACTTTTTGCCGATAGTTGCACCATACAGCTATATTCAAGTCCTTCCCAATTGCCTTTTGCAATAAAAGCGTTTTCAGTAGTTTCAAATACACTATCACTCTCTGGTCCTATCAGGGCTTTATATTTAATCGTATCGCTTTTTAACCTTAGAAAAAGGTTGGCACCAGCTTTTGAGTAAATTGTTTCTGATTTAAGGCTTATCCTGATCGGAGGGGCCTCAATATGTTTAACAGAACCATTATCAAGGAACTCAAAGGAGAGTCCGGAAGAATTTTCTATTTTCATCTATTGCCTGATTTGGATTATTTTAAGAACACCTTGGTCAGCTCCCTGAATATGGAACTAGTAAGAAAAAAATAATGCCGATAAAGATCCTTTTCATTATTGTCTCACTTGTTTTTCCAAAACAAGGCGAAGGATTAACAATATTTGTAGTTCAACAATCTATTTGTTAGCATCTTAATTGAAGTAGATAGTAAAATTTGATTCAATCTTATGCTTATGAGTATATTTACATATAACCCGATTATTTTTATGTGTTATTATTGTTGGTTCGCCATCTACTGAAGCGGAACTAATTTTTTTTGTGCTTTCACCCTCAAAAACGATTTCTCCTGGTAAATCACGATTACCAAACAAAGTAATTTGAAGTTGTTTATCTTCTGTATTGATATTGAGAATATCTGATGTGCTATGGAGTATCTTTAACCCCACATCGACCTGCATGCATATTGGAGTTAAAATACTGTAAAGTGCCGGCATTAAAATCTCTTCCGATAAATATGGTATTGATATTGTCTCTCCATTATCAGGATGCGTATAATGTAATTGGCACATGTGATCTTCATTATAGTAGTTGGCTATAAAGAGTAGGGCAGAATTATCGTTGGTAAAACGTTCACGTATAGTAATATTTTCATTAGTGGAAGATGCTTGTCTTAGCTGTGCACCAGACAATTTAAGAAGCGCATTGTAAACTGGTTTGTGGCCTTCGGTGTCGAACCCAATCCAGGCTCCAAGGTGTGTAAGCGATCCGCTTCCGAGTTTTTTAGTGAACCCGCATACAGAACCTTGAATTGTACGTGCAATAACTTTTGTGCCGATCAATGAATTTTCTGAAAAGATGCTTTGCGGATTTGCACACTTGATATCCTTTAGGTCAAATACATCAATCAAAGGAGAGTCCGTAGCTTCAACTCCTGAGGGGCTTACAGATAGCGCATCGCGAATAATGGTGCATGGCTTCTGCGACATTTCACGATCAGGCAGGTATGGAAAAACAATCAAATTTCCACCTGCAATAGTATAATCGACAAGCGTTTGCTGGTCGGAAGAATTCATTTCATCTGTGCTGAAAGCCCAAATTTGTTTGTATTTCTTCATCTTATCAGCAGAAACTTTTGTCAGATCCAACATGTCGTAGTCGATATTAAGTACTTGAAGTACTTTCAATAAACCGTCGAAATAGGCTCCTCTGCGAATGGCCGAAAAATCGAACTGGAGCTCGCACGCTGCAGACACAGGTCGTTCCAACTCAGTAGAATAATAGGGCGGATAAAACAAAACACAGATTTCTGCTCTACGCTTAGCTTCTAAAATAATGCTTTCGGTTGTTTTAATAATATTGCTCATCCGTTTTACTAAAGGAAAAGCATTGGTTCGCTGTCCATCATTGGTGAGAGGGGTGAACCAATAGAATGTAGAACCAGAATAGCCTGTGTGTCTTGTATTTTTACCCTGGGAGAACATATAGTAATTCCAACCGGTAAGACCGTTCGAAACGCTTGCTTTGTAAAATAGCTCCATCTCTTGAGGACTGGTCACTACATGATATTCACGTGATCCGCTTTGAAACTCGGCAGCAAAAAGCGGTTTTTTGCCTTGCATAGCATTGGTAATATCATTTATAATTCGGTCATCGTGCATATTTCTATACGACATAAATTCCGGAATATGATCAACACCAAAAATGATGTCACTTTTATTGCCATACAACTCTTCATACATGGTTATGTTGACCGGAAATTCATACCCACTGCCATAAATCCAACCTGGTAGGTTATGGTAGAATGGAACTGAAACGCCTCTTTCCCTGGCCATTTCGGTAAGCATCTTCAAATATTCACCATAATAGATTCTCCAGAAACAATGCCATTCATAATCTCTTCCGCGGTCCTCTCTGGAGGCATAAGGTAGGTTGCCATCGGGCGGTAATTCCACACTACCAAAAGCCTCATAATCTGTTCCCCAAAGGCTATTCAGTTCGTTTATATCTGAATATCTTTTCTGCACATAAGCAACAAACCGTTCTTTTACATTTGAACAATAATCAGCCTGATGTGCTAACCATGTAAATACACCAATTTCGTTACAGATTTGCATCATAATTATGGGGCCACCAGAAGATAATTGATGCTCAGCAATAAATGGCATGATCTTATCGTACCAGCTTGTGACTTTCTCTAAATAATTATGATTAAAAAGACTAACCCCATCGCTTTGAAAAATATTACCAGCACTATTGCGCATTTTAACTTCCTTGCCATAGCGGTCCATAAACCAGTCTGGTAAACCAGCTCCACGATATTCCGCCAGAATAAACGGTCCTGGTTTTACAACACAATGAAGTCCAAATGCCTTACATCTTTCCAACCATCCTTTAAGGTCGCGTTCTGGACTTGTAGTACCATGAAAATCAAAAACACCCTCTTCAGGCTCATGAATGGCCCAGGGAACATATGAACTTACTGTAGTTAGGCCGGCTTCCTTAGCTGCCAATAAATGTGTGTCCCATTGGTCGCGTCTAATTCTGAAGTAATGAATTTCTCCGGAATTAAGAAACACTTTTTTATCGTTAAAATAAAAATTATCTTCTTTAACACTGAATGTCATCTCGTAATTTTCTTATGTTTTATAGTGGTTAGTCTAATTATGCTATCTATTTATCTCGCTCAGAATTTCGTTGCATTAATAGGTCCTTAATTTCATGCGATCGTTTCTCGGTAAGTGTATACCTAAGAATTAGAGTTATAGACAATATGCTCAATACCAAGGGAAGTCCAATTTCAATCGCGCGCATCATAAACAATGTAAAAGGCGATTGTTGAGTTAACCGGTAAATATTGGATTCAATAGTTTCTAGCTTTTGATCCATTACTTTTAAAGATACATTGGTATTAATGTCAGCCAGTTTCTTCTTTATTCCCGTACTAATATTAATTAGTGTATCATAGTGCACCTTACTTTTCTCCCTTTCAAATGATATTCCCTCCAGATAGAATAATAGGTCAAACGAATTCATTCTTGCTTTTTCAAGTTGTGGTTTAAGCAGCAGTGGTAATGCGTCATTCGTAAGAATTTTGGATAATGAATCTGAATTAATCGCTTCTAAACCGGTAAACTGCCGATCTATTCCTTCAAGCTCCAATATTGTCGACTTTGTAGCTGCAATTACCTCTGAAAACTTACTATTTCTGCGGTTTATATAATCAGTAGAATTTTCATAGATTTTATCAGGAGTTTTAGCTGATTCTTTTTCCAGGTATACTAAGTATTTCTTTGATTCGTCGAGAGCTTCTGTAACTCTTTTATTTGAGTTTTCCAGTAATAAGGTTGTATTTGTATTTGAGAGCAATTGTTCGTCTTGCCAATATTTTATTTCGCTTCGAAGTTCCCGGATATTGCCCTGCAAATTATCTACCTTAGTTACCTGTGTTTCGTCGAATAATGTAGCTACAATTAAAGCTCCTGCTATTAAGCTGGCAAGTGCAGTTCCCATTTTAATGAACCACCAGTAAACGGAATAAAAGCTTCCCTCGGCACGATAACCTGTTTTTAGATCATCCTCATCGCAAATATCTCCTACCATGGATGCACCCAGTGTAAAGAAAAAGAGCATACCTGTAGAAAGCAGTATAGTCGGAATTAATATTAAGTAAGGATAGGACGGATTATAGCAAATTATTTTAGAAAGCTGCGCAACAACCATAAAAAGTATTGCTAAAGAAAGTGTTTTCCGTTTTCCTATTTTCGGACTTATCCAGTTTAGCGGGAAAACTGCGAGGACGCCTGTAATTGCCCAAACGGTGCCATTAATCCCAAGCAATGTGGCTCCTGCAATTTTGTCTCCGGCATAGATATAGAAAATAGGTATATAAGAGCCCAAAAGACTTACAAAATTAAATCCCATTGCCAAAGTAAATATGGTAAGTGTCAGCATGATGAAGTTTTTATTGCTGCCTGTTCGCTTCATGTCTGTCCAAAAAGGAGTCTTTTTTTGCGCTACAACTTTTTGAAATCCGGGTTCGCGTAATTTGAAAAACCACCAAAAAGACAATGGAATTAAAATAATTGCAATTAAAATAGAAACATATCGCATACCATCTGCTTCATTGCCGCCAGGTCCTCTGAACACTTCCATACTAGCAAGCGCAAAAAGCCAGGGTGTACTCATTGCAAAAAGGTTCCCAACAAAGCTTTTAGCACTAAAAAGACGTGTACGTTCGTGGTAATCGGTAGTCATCTCCATACCCAAAGCGCCGTGTGGAATTTCGAAAATAGTAACAGCCGTATAAAAGAGCAGCAGGGAAACAAGTATATAAACAAGCTGAAAAGCTTCGTAACCAGCATCAGAGGGAAACCAACTATGCACTGTGTTTCCTTTAGGTATCCACCAGATAACAACAAAGGTAATAGCAACGGCTATTCCGCCAAACAATAAAAACGGACGGCGGCGTCCCCAGCGTGTACGTGTATTATCAGAGATATGACCAATGATAGGATCTGAAATCGCATCCCATAAACGCGGAACAATTAAAATAGCTCCCAACCAAAAGGCACTCAACCCCAAACTAATGTTACCCATTAGCCCTACCAATATCCCAGCTACATTAAAAAGAGCTATAGGAATAATACCTCCGGCACCATAGGCCGCCAATTGCGGTAAACGAATCTTGTCTTTTGAACTAACTGGTTTTGAGGTATTGTTTTCTTCCATAGTAAGAGTTTTATTAATTATTATCTAGTAATATATTAGCACTTCGGCCGGAAAATCATTAATGGAGATTTCATTTTCAGAATAATTCTTTATCTCAGAATTGTTAACTATTACTTTTACCGGGAGTTTTTTTTGATTGAAATTCTTAATCTTGATACCATTTGCAGGAAGCTGTAAATCTCCGTTAATTCTAAACCGGTAGTATTTGTCTTCTTTTTTTATTGAGTATGAAATCTCACCATAATAAGTTGGCAATTTTTTAATTGACATTCCCTTAGGTGTATCTATCCAATCCTGATAAAGCGCAGATGCAATAACTAGCGATTGATCGTATTCATTTTCGTACACAAACATGGTTCTGATAGCATTATTAAAATCGCTGCCCACCCATGTATGTGGCATATCTCCAATATATCCCGGAAAAAGGGAATCTTCCCAAACCACTTCAGCCCAGTGGTACCAACCCCTTGGCCGTTGATCATTAAGAATTGAAGCTATTAGTTCATGCGCCCTTTCTGGCTGGTCCAAAATAATATATGAACCTATCAATCGGTTTTCGTAGGGTGTATAGTTTACCCAACCAGGTATGCCATCTCTCCTATTTGTAAATCTAGTGTAGTATTTGTCGAAAGTATTGTATACTTGGGGTTTGGGTAAATTTTCCAGCTCATTGCAAGGTGTAAGTGCAATTGTTGTCGAAGTTGCATCGAAATCACCCAACTCAACACAACCAGGTATATAATCTATTTGTCTTGTAAGCATTGCTAGACGCAAGGAATTATACAAGTTCTCACTAAACGTATCTCGTACCTTTGCGATTCTTTTATAATTGGTTGAATCCCCTAATATCCTCTGGATTTCGGCAGCATCTTTCAAACCTTTTAAGGTAAAAAAGTTGTCCCAATAGGAGTGCATAGGCTTTGCTGAGTAGCCTTCGTGACTGATGGATTCCGGTACTAATCCATAATAGGCACGAATACTATCATTCCCGTATTTATAATGATCTGTTGAACGTTCGGCGATAAGTGATTCTATATACTCAACTGCTTTTAATACATTTTCGTTTTTCGATTTAAGAAATATTGTATCCTTAGAAAAGTTGAAATACTCTCTTATTAAATAGATTAATTCTCCATGGCTATCGTTTTCCGGAACAGGATCAGGACCTCTGAAATCAACCACACAGGGCACCTTACCATTTTCGTATTGATAAGAAGAGTACCATTCGATAAATTCCCTTACTTCCTCAACAATTCCAGATTTTAGTAGTGCCGATGAAGTTAAAGCACCATCGCGTATCCAACTTCTTTCATAGGAACGAGAGCCAGGTTGAATACCCGCCAAATCCCTGTTTATTAATATATATGCAAGGTTTGATTTATAGGTGTTTACAATCCTATCGGCAGAAGGAGGTAAATTAAATTCTATATGATTTACTTTTGATGTCCAAAAATCTTCTGACTGTTTAAATGCTTCTTGAATATTAGCACCAACGGAACCTGCTTCAGATAAATTTATACTATGAAAGGGAACTGCAGCAAATAAATCAATTTGCTGTTCAGCTTCAAGATGTAGCGAATATTTTACGACTCCGCTTGCCAGATTATTCTTATCGGTGGCTGCTTTACCTAACGGCATTTTATTCTTTCGAATGAGCTCAACAATATTGCCTTTGGAAAAATCACTCGCACCAAATGAATCATACTGTTTTTGAAAAAGAACAACTTTGTCATCTACCAACAAGTAATTACCCTTATCTTCAATAGACATAATATTACCAGCACCCCCAGGAAAATTCAGGAACTGATAATAAGGATTAACCTGAAAAGGTCTTAGCAAAAGATAAAATTCAAAGTCTTTTGGCTGATTCGAGTTATTCTTGAATGAATAACGAATATTTAACTGCGAATTACGGTTTGCTTCACCACTTGCTGTAATACCGATCTCCATAAGCAGGTCGTTTACTTTCCAGGTAACGGTTGGTACAAACCTATAGTTATCTTGTGCACTAGATGAACCTAGTGACTGTGCTGTTGTAATATTGCTCCAAGTGTATAACGAATCGTTAATTTTTATCAAGGGCTCGATAGAAAAATAGCCTTTATCCACTTCCACCATTCCGTCCTCGTTAATCATAGCTTCTTTCTTATCATTGTTAACAC
>DNTK01000308.1 GCA_003508755.1 Bacteroidales bacterium
GTGTCGTTATGACCCACCTCAAGGTCTTCAATCATTGGTTTCTCATTATCCGTAGTTTCGTCATTTTCGCATGAAATACTCAGCGATATAATTAAAAAGGCAGTTGCCAAATAAAATAATGATTTCATTTTTTTGTGTTTTAAATTTATAATCCTCATTTCTGTTTATTTTTTCAATATTGTCTTGTTGTTTCTATTTTTAAAGGCTCCAAAGAGCTATTTTTACCGGCACACATTCAATCTATATTCTTAGATGCCTCAGCATTAGATCAGATAGTAGCTGTTTCATCTTTTGTTTTTTAGTTGTGTCTCAAAAGGCACATTTACATTAAGGATAAAATTAATCCCCATTTCAGGCATTCCTATTATCCGGTAATAGCTGGCGTGGTTATAATATTTAGTATTTAAAAGATTTTGCACCTGCGCATTGATGTGAATGTGGTTTGCTCCGGTGAACACTTTTAAGCCGGCGCGAAGATTAATTAACTGATAGCCTGCGGTGGTTTCTTCAGGAGGCACTACATTGTTTTGCTCAAGCACAATTTTGTAATCGATTGAAAGAAACGGAGCATGCAACCACTTACCGTCATTACCGGTTAATCCTACATTTAGCAAAACCGAAGGAGGAGGCGAAAAGGGCAATGTAAATCCCTTTTTGCTACCCGATAATTGCTGGGAATATATATATTCTGCAATTATCCCGGTTTTCAGGAAATCCGTAACGCTATAGTGTGCATGCAGTTCACCACCATAGCGAAACACTTCGGTTTCCGTATATGCGAACACTTGCTTGTAAAGTGTTTCATCGAACTTTGCAGTAGGATTTAAATAAATATAGTTCGGAAAATAACTGGCAAATGGACTCACGCCAATTGCAAACTTTTCAGAACCCCACTCCAATCCAATATCAAACTGGTAAGCTTCTTCTGCTTTTAAGCTCGAGTCGCCTTTTTCAATCCTGAACATATGAGCGTTAAAACCATTTGCAGCAAGCTCCTTAGCATGCGGTACCCTGAAACTTTTGCCCAGGTTCACTTTAATTTGAACAGGGTCCTTTGCATAACTATATCCCAGAGACCATGACACCTTGTTAAAGTTCCTGGAAATATTCCCGGCTCTTTGCAAGATGACGTCGTTTGTATCTCCGGATTCGTCTATGACAGGTGTTGTATACCAGTCGAAGTATTCATGCGTTACAATGTTACCATAATCGTATCGGATGCCGGAATTAAAAACTCCATGCTCAGAGGTTTTATATTTCGAAATAATAAATGCACCTGCTAAAGTCCTATCATAGTCTGGAATCAGGAATCCACGTCCGTTGATCCGGTTCTGAGAATGATCAGCATTTATTCCGGTGACAAGAGAAAACTTCTTATTATCACTGAATGTATACCTGATATTTCCGGAATAGATTTTCAGGTCAAACTCCTTTTCGAGTGTTTCCGGAAAGGGTAAGTTGCCGGGAAATTCCTGAGGCATACCTCCATGGGGTGAATAAATCATCCATTCCTGTCTGAAGTTTTTTTGATAACCCAGTTCCAGTTCAAGTTTGTCTTTGCCCATGCGGATAACGCTATGATTTGTTATCTTATGATGCGTCACATCCTGGAAAGGCATTAATATATCCCTGTCGGAGTAGTCGTGCAATGCACGATCGGCATCTAATGGCTCCAGGCCTGCAGCATTGGCAAAAATCCCACTGTTTAAATTCACAAGGCTGTAATAAAACCTGGTAGAAAAATTCCCGGTAATATACCCTGATGAAAGATGGAGGTTGTATTCATTTCCTGCAGTGTTTCTGACCTGGTTATTATGCAGGGGTACTTTCCAGTCATAAATAAAAACATGATCGGAGGGTACCCGGTAATCGGCATAATCAACTCCGGTTATTCGCATGGTAACAAATAAATTCTCTTTACGGCCATATAGGTTTAAAGATCCACCCAAAGACTTATTGTTAGTTTTTCCGGTTAAAACCATCGAACCACCAAGGGTATTTGCTGCAGGACTCTTGTATTGCGTGATGTTAATAAGTCCGCCAATGGCATCGGAGCCATACATGAGTGAGGAGGGTCCCTTTATGACTTCAATTCGCTCGGCAGCATATTGGTCGATCTCCAATCCATGGTCAATTCCCCATTGCTGTCCTTCATGCTTTATTCCATTTTCGGCAACAACAACCCTGTTGAAACCCAGACCCCGTATAACAGGTTTCGATTGTCCGGCTCCAATGGTTACACTGCTAATTCCGGGCAATCGATCGAGCGAATTCATTAAACTGCCTGACAAGTTTCTTTTGAGATACTCATCATTTACAACCTCGACACTCCGGCTATCTTCCCTAATAAGGATTTCAGCATGATGATCAGTCACAATAACTTCCTGCAATGTTTGTCTTTTAGTCTTCAGCTCAATTTCAGTGAATTTATTGTTCCAGGGCTGAACAGAATCTGCAAAAGTTTGGTACCCAAGGAAGCTAACCTCTAATGCATATGTTTTCGCCAGGAGTCCGGTAAATATAAATTTTCCGTTCCTGTCAGACACAGTTGTAAAAGCTCCTTTATCAAGCTGAATAACTGCACCCGGTAAAGGGTGATGACTTTCGTCCATTACCTGGCCGGATAGACTATATGTAGTTTGCGCCATGGCAACCTGGCAGGAAATTGCCAGTGCGAAAAGCGCTAAATAGAAACGCATAAAACAATGCAATTACTGAAATTAAATAAATGTGTTATGCCTTTTGAGGCAGGAGTTAATTAAATTGATTTACGATTTCGGAGGTGCTCTGGGAGATGTCTGACGATAATTTTTTGAAATACATGGATTTGTTATTTCAAAGGCATGTTGGTCAGAATGGTTGGGAAGTTTTATGGTTTCCTGCGCTACTATTGGCAGGTCAGAAATCGCGAATTCATATTCACAAATCGGACAATTTTCGTTGTCAGCTGTTTGACTCAGTTGATACGTGCTATGGTTATCATGAGAATGCGTATGTTCGCAACCCATGATACTATGAGCGTGGTTCTGAGCATGCACTGATTGATAGACAATCGGGTAACTAAAAATCAAGGCAAGTAAAACAGCGATATGTTTGAAATATTTTTTCACTTCAAATGGCTAAGATAGTATATTCTTGTATTTTATTCTTTACTTACTGATTATAGCAAGTTAAGAAATAACAGGAATAAATGGAAAAGGTTTAGTACAACGCATACGTTTTTGAAGCAAGTAAAATGCTTACAATAGAAAACAGTGGACATGATTTAACCTGGACAAAGAGAACAACCTGAAATTTAAACACTTTAAACAAAGTTTATTGTCAGGATATAAAACCTTTTTCGGTTTCTATTAAACAAAATACCTGTTATTTTCGCCACTCTGGTATTAGTTTTATAGTTTTACATGACAATAAATGAAAACTAAAGGCAAAACATATCAAAATTGGATTGAAGCAGCATATTGGGAGTTTGCATGCTGCGGACCCGATTTCAGCCTTAAAGCTCTCTCAGAGAAAACCTCATTACCCAGGGCCACACTTTATTATCATTTCGATGGTAAAGAAAGCCTTGTTAATGAATTACTGCGGCATCATGAGTTGAAGTCCAAAGCATATTTCGCTGAAATAAAAACTAATGTAAAACACTTAATACCTGATCTGTATAAAGTAATGTTTAAATATAAAGGAGAAGTTTTATTTCATCGCCAATTACTTAAAAACAGTCATATAGAATCTTTTTATTGCTTATACCGCGACGTAAACAACACTTCTTTAAACATTCTATTGCCGCATATCAAAGCGATTTTTGAATCGAAAAGTTCAGATTCAGATTTAATTGAATTTTACCATACTTTGACAGATGCATGGTATACCCGTATAAAAACAAACGATCTGAGTGTTGACACAATGATTAGTCTTGCTGTAGAAATCATGGAAAATACTATGGGGCTTTATAAAAGCAAAATATTGCAAAAAAGCATATAAAGCGTTTTCTGTTATTTTGATTTTCTCTAGTTTACTACTAAACAGCTAGTTACATTTTTTAATTATGGGTTATGTTTTTGACATGATACAATCATAACCAATTCTTAGACACCCCTGTCTAAGTTTTTGTGCACAGTATTGGGTATTTTTGATCTAACCAGCATTAATATTCAAAATTTATTAATAATACTCTTACTAAATATAATTTAATCCATAAATACCATGCTCAAAAAAAGTTTGCTTTTTACAGTGGTGATTAGTTTGTTTTTTGGTTGTAAGCCCGATAGCAACCAAACAACCTCCAAATCAATCCCTTACCCTAACAAAGAATGGAAAGGTGTGCAGGGCAAAACCCTTGCTGAATCAACCCCCGATTTTATCGGACAACCTGAGGCTCCGGAGGGAGCCCCCAATGTACTGGTTATCATGCTCGATGATGCCGGATATTCCAATGCATCATCTTTCGGAGGTGTCATGAAGACCCCCACTTTCGACCGCATAGGTGATGAGGGAATACGTTACACCCACATGTCGGTGGCTGCAGTTTGTTCCCCTACCCGTGGTTCTCTACTAACTGGTTACAACATTCACCAGATTGGCACCGGAATTATCTCTGAATTTGCCACCGGCTATCCGGGTTATAATTCACAGATTGATTATACTACTCCATCCATTGCCAAGATTTTAACCGAAAATGGCTATGCCACTGCAGCCTTTGGTAAATGGCACAATACACCCATGGAAGAAGCTTCCCCTGCCGGGCCTTTTGAGAGCTGGCCGACAGGTATCTGGGGGTTTGAGTATTTCTGGGGCTTTTTGGGCGGCGAAACCAACCAGTTTCATCCCTTATTGTACGAAAATACTACGGCTATTGAAACACCCAAAACCAATGCGGATGGATCAACATTCCACATATCACATGGCATGGCCGATCAGGCCATAAAATGGCTCGACAACTGGAAAGGCTTACGCGATGATCCCTTCTTTATGTATTATACTCCAGGCGCGGTGCACGCACCCATCCAGGTGCCCAAAGAATGGAGAGATAAGTACAAAGGACAGTTCGATGAGGGATGGCATGTGTACAGGGAACAACTGCTGGAGCGCCAGAAAAAGCTGG
>DNTK01000318.1 GCA_003508755.1 Bacteroidales bacterium
CTCCCCCACCGCCGCCGCCTCCACCGCTGTCGGTACTAAATGTTCCACTACTGTTATCGTCGGCTTCCCATTCACCCGAAATGCGAGAACCTGATATTCTGCCAAACATAACAATAGTGACGTCATTTATGGTATCTTCAGCGACTGCTAAAAGATAGCCATCCGGGTGCGCTATCCCCGTTACATCACCGGAACCACTGCTTGTTGCGAAAGATCCACTCGTAGCGCCATTTGCAGCAATCGCTATCGTCCATGTTCCCGTGTCATCGCCGGCAACATTACCAGAATAGTTGCCGGCAAAATTTACCACCGGATCCTTTTCCCCGGTTAACGTACCCATTGCGGGTAGATTATTCCAAGAGCCCGATACAGACCCATCCGAAGAATCGATGTCAGCATCGATCGTGCTTCCGAATATTTCAGTGGAAGCTGTAAAATAGTTACCGATTCCTCCGGATTCGCCTACATAGGTTAATGACCCTAAATCTACGTCATCTGAATCTGTTGAATAAGTCAAAAACACAAAGGTGCTTGAACTCGAATCAATTACAGCAATCCATACACCATTATCATCACCCGAAAACGTGCCGGCATAATAGCCGTCATAATCCGACTGAGCGCACCATGCTGGTGAGGCGAGTCCTATTAAAAGTACTGATAGGAAAGTTAGAACCTTTGTAATCCTGCTCTTTTTAAAAGCCATTTTCCCTCCTTTCAATTCATAATCGGTTAACAGGGGTCATGTAAAATTCAGATTGAAATTTGAAGCTAACAGCAATCAGTAGGGCCAAATGTAGGGGTGAGAATAGACGGGTATGGAACTTGTTCCAATTCATTTGTTCAGAAATTTATTACAATTTTAGTTTTAATAGCTGACAAATAAAATATTGACATTGATTTATATTCTGAATGACAATCAATGTCAATAGCAAGGCAATTACATTATACAAATACATTGAGATAATCACACGAATAGCCAATGTTGCGGTAAACGGTAACAGCAGGTTCTGAAGCGGCCAGGTTATTACGGCTTTGGCACGGCTTTAACGAAAATTCTTAGGCCACAAGATGTAGTGGCTGCTCACGACTTCATTTTGTTACGTTTTACAGCAGTACCGGCAGGTTTATGGATCAGATGGTGCGTATTACTTTTTAAAAGACTGTAAACCGTATCAGAAAAACATCGAGGCTTCGACGTAACCTGATTATAAACGTGACCCACGTTGATAGTGAGGCCGGTCTTCTGATTGGGACGCCGACTATCAAATGCATAATGATGCGATGCACCCGATCAAGACTGTTTTGCTATTGACGCTAGCTTTTTCATAGGCGTTTATAATCCCAAAACAGACCGACCGGCAGATACTGAAAACGTATCGCCAGATTTATTAACTGTGTAATTCTCTGATTTATTGAATTAATTGAATTTTCAATTGATATATTTACATCAAGCCTCTTTCCCGACTAAAATACTGATATTGATACATTTATTTAAAACTAATTGACAATTTTGATAAGTTGATGTCATATAAAAACTTCACATTTTCTGAACTATCGATTCACACATTAAATACAACCACTTTGCCTCAAATCGACTGATGAGAATACAGGCCTGTATTCAGACCTTGTATTAAAGGCTGCTCCACTCAACGCGTCCCTGTTTCAACTGCGTTAACTGCACTAAAAGTTCAAATTGCCCACTAATGTTTAGGCTACTAAAAAGAAAATGTAATATTTCGGTAGGTAAATTTCGGACAGAACATCGAGGTAATTCTGCATTCCCTGATATACTGAGAGTATTGATACTTATCTTCGAAAGAAAAGAGATCGCTTTGAAACGGAGGACTATCCAGAAAAGCTCAATGCCATGTAAATCCTTTTAAATCTGCTGCTATTTGTGAAATACGGTAATTTGAAATAAATATGATTATAAACACCTATCGCCAATATGCCCACAAGGAGGGGTTACATGAGAAAAATCAGAACAATTAGTCTATGTTTGGTATTGTGTTTTGTCCTACCGGGAATTTCATTTGCTGCGGACTATGAAAATCTAATCACTTTTGGCGACAGCCTGACGGATTCAGGTAACATTTCTGCATTACTGGGACCAGGAGGGTGGGAAGCAACATACCCGGAATACAACAGTGGTAATTTTTCGAACGGTCCTGTATGGGCGGAGTATCTGGCTGGTCGAATGGGGGTAGATGGAAACTACCTTATTACCGTGACAGATCCGACAACAATAGCAGGAACAAGGTGGCATAATAACGCTTTTGGTGGTGCTGAGACCGGGGCTGTGTCGGGTCCGAGCGATGAACCTACAGGTTTTTTATCACAGGTTGGCACTTGGAGTAGTTTGTCTGCAGCGATTCCAGCGAACTCTCTTTGCGTTGTTTGGATCGGAGGGAACGATTATCTGAATTGGGATGAGAACCCGCCTACACCCGCAAATCAGGCAGTAACAAATATCATAGCCGGTTTGACCACTATGGTGAACGATCTTGATGCCACAGACATTTTGGTGATCAATCTGCCGGATCTTGGGAAATCACCTCTAAATAATGCTGACCCCACTACATCAGCAACGGCAACAGCTTTAACACAGGAATTTAACGCCGCCCTTGAGACAGCTCTTGATGCCTTTGCCTTGGC
>DNTK01000212.1 GCA_003508755.1 Bacteroidales bacterium
CTAACTACGGCTATGGTATGGGAGCCGACTTTTTGAATTATTCCATTCCTCACCTATACTCTTCCAATCAATACATGCTGCTGATCGATAATCCGGCCAAGGCCTATTTTGATATTGGGAAAACAGAGGAAGACGTCCTGGACTTTAGCAGCTTAGGAGGCAACATGGCCTACTATTTCATCAATGGTAACAACTTTGAAGAACTCATCAGCGAATACACCCTCTTAACCGGCCGACAGCCGCTGCCTCCACTTTGGGCTTTGGGCCACCTACAATCACGCTTTGGATATAAAACCCGATCTCAGGCGGACTCTATTCTCAATCTGGCTTTGGAAGCCGGCTATCCGGTAGATGCCATTATTCTGGATATTTTCTGGTTTGGGGAAGAAATAGAAGACGGGAAAATGGGGCAGTTGGACTGGGATGCCGAAAATTGGCCGGACCCGGAAGGGATGATCGGCAACTGGAGGGAAAAAGGCGTCAAAACCATTACCATTTCAGAGCCTTTTTTCACGAGGAAGTCTAAAAACTTTGACTACCTGGCCGATAATGATCTACTCGCCAGAGATTCCGTTGGCAACACCCTGACCATTTCCAACTTTTATTTTGGTGATGCCGGCTTGCTGGATATTTTCAAGCCCGAAGCCAAAGACTGGATCTGGGCGCAATACGTGAAGCAGAAAAAACAGGGCGTCGAAGGCTGGTGGATCGACCTGGCGGAGCCCGAAATGCATCCCGATACGATGTACCATGTCAATGGAAGAGCAACAGAGGTCCATGGCTTGTACGGTCATGAATGGACGAAGAATATGTTTGAAAAATATGCGGAAGATTACCCTAATGAGCGGCTTTTCAAACTAGGGCGTGCGGGCTATGCCGGTTCGCAGCGGTATGGGCTGATTCCCTGGACGGGCGATGTCAGCCGCAGTTGGTCGGGTTTTCAGGCCCAGATTCCGGCCATGCTGGGAGCAGGGGTTTCCGGTATCCCCTATATGCACTCGGATGCCGGCGGCTTTGCCGGGCCCGACCAACAGGCCGAATTATACATCCGCTGGATGCAGTATGCCGTTTTCACCCCCATATTCCGGCCCCATTCCAATCCGGATGTTCCGGCAGAGCCGGTCTTGTGGGAAGAAGAAGTACAAGACATTATTCATCCCTGGGTAGACCTCCGGTACCGCATGATCCCATACAATTACACCCTGGGCTGGAAGGCCATGACGACGGGCATGCCCATGGCCCGGCCTTTGTTCACAGAATTTGAGGTTCCCGAAACGATTGAAGATCAGTATCTATGGGGAGATGCCCTGATGGTCGCCCCAGTGCTCAACCCCGGCGTATCAGCCAAAAGCGTGTACCTGCCGGAAGGACAATGGTTTGATTTTTGGACGAATAAAGCCTATGAAGGTGGTCAATGGGTAGAAATTCCAGTTAGTATGGACAAGATTCCCGTATTCGGAAGAGCGGGGCATATGGTAGCCATGACTCCTGTTTTCTCCAATACCGATGAATATGTCACCGATTCATTAGACCTGACCTTTTATGTCGGAGATGAAAGCTTCACTAGTGAGGTGTATTTTGATGATGGAAAAACGAAGGGGGCGTTTGAGAAAGGCGCTTATCAGCTTTTGAAGTGTACCTTTTCGGTGGAAGAAAGACAGTATCTGCTACAGTTCTTGATTGAAGGCAACGGATATGAAGGAGCTCCTGAATCGCGCAAGATTGATCTATCTGTAGTCGGCTTGCCCACTTCACCAACTTTAGTACGCGTAAATAAGAAAGAAGTTGAATTCAAGTGGAATAACGGAGTTGTTGAGATTCCTGGTTTAACCACCTCTGAGCCTACAACCATTGAGATTCAATAAATGGAATAAATTAAATTGAGACCATACATAGAAGACAGCCCCTTCTTTTTATAGACCATATTTCTTACTTTTACATCGAAGCGAAACGAATCTGATGGAAAAATTAATTCGGTTTCTGGAACAAAACAGTATGTCATGTTTTTATAAGAAACACTTTGGCATTGAATGTCCCGGTTGTGGGTTTCAGCGTAGCCTGATTCATCTGTTGAAAGGGGAATTTGTTGAATCGTTTCAATTGTATCCGGCCCTCTTAACCACCATCTTTATGATAGGATTTCTTTTGGTGCATCTTGTTTTTAAGATTAAGAATGGACACAAGGTGCTTCTCTGGCTCTTTATTGTAAATACGGCGCTGATGGTTGGGAATTACCTGGTAAAACTATTGTAGTCATGAATTTTATTGAAGGGTTAGTATAATTAAGAACTGGATATTAACCGGTTGTAACTTATTCTTAGTTTACCCGTCTTCTTAAAAAGGAAATAATAGTATCTTTATTTAGCAATCAAACTTAAACCCTACTAGCATGGAAGATAATAAACAGCCACTCGATCTGCAATTGAAACAAACCCTGCCCAATGCATCAGCAGTATTGGTACTTGGTATTCTTTCGATAGTTTTTTGTTGGTGCTTTGGTTTTGGTCTTATTATGGGAATTATTGCTTTAGCGCTTTCGATGAATGCTCATAAACTCTACAGAGAAAATCCTGATAAATGGATAGGATATGGAAACTTACAGGCAGGCAAAATAACTGCTATTATTGGAGTTTCGCTTTCAGCTGTGTATGTTATTTTCGTTATTATTGGCTTAATAACCGAAGGATGGGATATGGGGTATGAGTTCTGGGAAGAATTTGATAACTGGTAGAAAAAAGATCAACTGTCAGGATAGCATACTTCGCATGTAAAGCCTTACTATTCTATACCATTTTTTGTCCATTTGAAAGCCGATTCCGGATAGCCGGTAAATAAAAAAAACGGAAGTGCGGTTAGGGAGGATGCAGCAGAATAAAAATGCACTTGATTTTGTGATTTAGTAGGAAAATCCGATAGCCATTAAAAGTATGGTAAATAACGAATAAAAAGAATAACCTTTTTTACAAAGTTTTCGTTATTTGTTATAGTATACCGTTGATAAAGCTTATTTTTAATAGAAAGAGAGAAACCATGGAAACAGCAATTTGCCCAAACACACCAAAATGCCCTATTTTTAATGGAATTCTTGAGGGAACGCAGTATACCTCTACCTACAAGCGCCTGTATTGTGAAGCCGGGAAAGCCGGACGCGAAAAATGCATGCGCTACAAGGTTGCTACAGCTGTTGGAAAATGCCCTCCGAAAGTTCTTCCGAATTCCACGAAATCGATGGAGGAGATTATTTCTGACATGCGCGCTGCCGGCGAAATCTAAGCGCTAAAGCGATTCAAATATTTCTACTGCTGCCCTCGATTTATTAAGGGTGTAAAAATGAATGCCCGGAGCTCCATTTGCAAGTAATTCTCGGCACTGCTGTATAGTATAATCTACGCCAATCTGATAGGTTTTTGAGGGGTTGTCTTTATGTTCCTCTAAACGCACTGCTAATTCTGGAGGGATCTTGGTTCCCGACATCTTGGTGAATCGCTCGATTTGCCGATATGCAGTTATGGGTATAATACCCGGTATAATACGTGTATTGATGCCGGTCTTCCTGGCTTTTCTGACAAAATCGAAATAGTAGCTATTGTTGAAAAAAAGCTGAGAGATTAAGAAATCGGCACCTGCATCAACCTTGGTTTTTAAGTTTGCCAAATCTTCTTCGAACGAATGTGCTTCCGGGTGTTTTTCTACATAACAGGCACCTGCTTTTGCAAAGTCGTAGTTTTCATCTACAAAGGATATTAAATCGCTTGCATATTTAAATCCATCTTTTGGTGCAATGAATTTTTCTTCTCCTTTGGGCGGATCGCCGCGCAAAAGCATCAAGTTTTCGATATTTATAGTTTGCAGGTGGTTAAGGTCTTCAACAATCCTGTTACGGGATGCATTTACACAGGTGTAGTGCGCAACGGTGGTGAGACCAATTCGGTTTTGCAGGTAATCCACCAGGTCGAATGTTTTATGCTGGTTTGACCCGCCTGCTCCGTAAGTTACCGTAACAAAGGAAGGGGATAACCGCATTAATTGCCCCACATTTATACCAAAATCAACTGCCGATATTTCATCTTTCGGCGGAAAAAACTCAAATGAAAATGTCCTTTCCTGTGATAAAAATAATTCTGTAATCTTCATAAATATACGGTAGGCTTGAAAATTTTTGCAATTCTACATGTAATTTAGTTCTGTTGCAAGCCATTTTTCAATTATTTCTTTTGAGACACCTTTTCTTTTCGCATAATTCTCCACCTGGTCCTTTGCAATTTTACTCACATAGAAATACTTCGATTGGGGATGGGCAAAAATAAGTCCGCTTACCGAGGCAGCCGGAACCATCGAAAAGCTTTCGGTGAGCGTAATTCCCTGCTCCGAAGCATTTAATAATTTAAAAAGTGTTTCTTTTTCTGAATGGTCGGGACATGCAGGATAGCCATGTGCCGGTCGTATGCCCTGATATTTTTCTAGAAACATATCGTTCATAGAGAGTTTTTCGTCTCTGGCATATCCCCAAAACTCTTTTCTGACCCTGGCATGC
>DNTK01000450.1 GCA_003508755.1 Bacteroidales bacterium
TCATGAGCGTTACCTTGAAGCAGGTGCCGACCTGATTGAAACCAATACCTTCAACGCAAACAAAATTTCCCAGGCTGATTATGCCCTCGAAGAGGTATGTTATGACCTGAACTACCATTCGGCCAAAATTGCACGTGAAGCAGCTGATAAATTCACACAACGGAATCCGGATAAACCACGTTTTGTAGTCGGTTCCCTTGGACCTACCAATAAAACGGCTTCCATGTCGCCAGACGTAAACGATCCGGGTTACCGTGCGGTGAGTTTCGAGGAGCTGGTAGAGGCCTATGCAGAAGAAACAAGAGGACTGATCGATGGTGGCTCAGATATTCTTTTAATTGAAACCGTTTTTGATACCTTGAACGCAAAAGCTGCGCTCTTCGCTATTAGCCAGGTCTTTGATGAAAAAAAACTGGAACTTCCTATCATGGTTTCCGGAACCATTACAGATGCCAGTGGCCGCACACTTTCGGGCCAGACAGTGGAAGCTTTCCTGAATTCATTATCACATCTTAAGTTACTAAGTATTGGACTTAATTGTGCCCTGGGTGCAGCCGATATGAAGCCCTATATTGATGAGCTAAGCAAGAAAGCGCCATTTTATGTAAGTGCCCATCCTAATGCCGGATTACCCAACCAATTTGGTGGCTATGACGAATCACCAGAGGATATGGCTGCCGACCTGGAGAAATTCCTTGCTGATGGCAATGTTAATATTATTGGAGGATGTTGCGGAACCACTCCTGAGCATATCAGAGCATTTGCCGGAATTATCGAAAAGTACAATAAACGTCAACTGCCAGATATCCAACCACAAACAAAGCTTAGCGGATTAGAGGCCTTAACCATTACACCTGAAAGTAATTTTATAAATATTGGTGAACGAACTAATGTAGCTGGATCGAAAAAATTTGCCCGGTTAATCAAAGACGAGAAATATGACGAAGCGCTTTCGGTTGCAAGGAATCAGGTTGAAGGCGGAGCACAGATAATTGATATTTGCATGGATGACGCTATGCTCGATGCCGAAGCAGCGATGGTTAAGTTCCTGAACCTGGTAATGGCTGAGCCGGAAATATCACGTGTCCCTATCATGATAGATTCTTCAAAATGGTCGGTCATAGAGGCAGGTTTGAAATGTGTTCAGGGAAAATGCATCGTAAATTCTATTTCGCTTAAAGAAGGCGAAGATCAGTTTAAAGAGCAAGCCGGCAAAATTCTCCGATATGGTGCCGCTGTTGTAGTCATGGCATTTGACGAAAAAGGAAAGGCAGATAGTTTTAAAAGAAAAATTGAGATTTGTGAGCGCGCTTACAACATACTCACAAAAGAAGTTGGATTTCCATCGGAAAACATCATCTTCGATCCTAATATTTTGGCCATTGCAACCGGTATTGAAGAGCATAACAACTATGCGGTCGACTTTATTAATGCAACCGAATGGATCAAGAAAAATCTTCCAAATGCCAAAGTGAGTGGGGGTGTAAGTAATCTATCCTTCTCCTTCAGGGGAAATAATACAGTTCGTGAAGCTATGCATTCAGCCTTTCTCTATCATTGCACAAAGGTTGGAATGGATATGGGTATTGTGAATCCAGCGATGCTGGAAGTTTATGACGATATCCCTAAAGATTTGCTGGAACTCGTTGAAGATGTTATTCTAAATCGCAGAGATGACGCTACCGAGCGATTGATTGATTTTGCAGAAACGGTAAAACAAACCAACAAAAAAGACGAAAAAAAGGACGCATGGCGAAATAATTCGGTAGAAGAGCGTCTGAGCTATGCCTTGGTAAAGGGTATCATTGATCATATAGAAGATGATGTCTTGGAAGCACGCCCTAATTATCCCAGAGCGCTTAATGTAATCGAAGGACCATTGATGGACGGTATGGGAGTTGTAGGAGATTTGTTTGGGGAAGGGAAAATGTTTCTGCCGCAGGTAGTAAAAAGTGCCCGTGTAATGAAAAAAGCGGTTGCCACTCTGCTGCCCTTTATCGAAGAAGAAAAGGGTAGCGATGAAGAAGGCAATGGCTCCATCGGAAAAATACTTTTAGCCACCGTAAAAGGTGATGTGCATGATATTGGAAAAAACATAGTAGGTGTTGTGCTTGCCTGCAACAACTACGAAATAATCGATTTGGGTGTTATGGTACCCAACGAGAAAATTATTCAGGTGGCTAAAGATAAGAATGTAGACATTATTGGGTTAAGTGGTCTGATTACTCCTTCGCTCGAAATTATGAGCGATTTTGCCCGGGAAATGGAAAAACAAGGTATTGATAAGCCTCTATTAATTGGTGGTGCCACAACCTCTAAAATCCATACTGCCATAAAAATTAAACCACATACGGGTTCACCAGTGGTGCATGTAAAAGATGCTTCAAAAAGTGTTGGAGTGGTAAATCAACTTTTATCGAAAGAATTACGAAATAATTACATTAAACAAATAAAAGAAGAATACGAGCAACTCGAAAAAAATTATACAGGTGCCAGCTCAAAGATTGAGTTTGTTAGTCTTGACGAGGCAAGAAAAAATAAACTTAAAATCGAATGGAATAAAGAGAAGCCTGTAAAACCCAAATTTTTAGGCATAAAAACATTTGAAGATTATTCCATTGCCGAGATCCGAGAATATATAAACTGGGTATTCTTTTTTGTAGTCTGGCAATTGCGGGGAAAATTCCCGGAAATTCTGGAAGATCCAAAAATTGGCAGCGAAGCTAAAAAGCTATTCAGCGATGCCAATGAAATGTTGGATGAAATTATAGAAAAAGACCTTTTAAAGGCAAAGGGTGTTGTTGGATTCTTTCCCGTCAATTCAGTCGGAGACGATATTGAAGTTTATGATAATGAAAACCGTAGTAAAGTCATTGCTGTGTTTAAGAATCTTCGCAACCAGGTAAAAAAAGAATCCGGGAATGCTAACCTGTGTTTGTCCGATTTTATTGCACCGAAGGATTCTGGAATAATTGACTATTTAGGAGCTTTTGCTGTAACAGCTGGTATGGGCGTTCAAGAGATGGTTGAAAAGTTCGAAGCCGATCACGACGATTACAACAGCATTATGGTTAAGGCGCTTGCCGACAGGCTTGCTGAAGCCTTTACTGAAGTGC
>DNTK01000134.1 GCA_003508755.1 Bacteroidales bacterium
CTTTACAAACTGAAATGCCATAATTCTTTGAGGCAAACTAAACATAGCTGTATCGCTCAAGTGATTTTTGCTAATTGGAAATACCAATTCGGCCAGGTTAACTCCAATTTTATCAGCTTTATCCATCTTAAACAAATCCAGCGAATCAAGTCTTAGAAATCCCATGGTTCCACCCAGACTTTGTAAAAATAAATTGTCGTATTGGAGGGTAGTATCTTTAAAAACTGACTCTATTTCGGCATTTCGTCCTAAATGTGTATTTCGATAATTACTCTGGTATTTATTTACCACATAAGAGACGAACAGATTCGTATCTACCAACACAGTATCAATCACATTTCCGACTGAATCCAATTCCTCTACATCAATCTTTGTGCGGTATTCCAAAAGCATCTTCGAATTAAGCATTGAAAAAGTATGCAGGGCACCACGCGTTCCTGAATTAATTGTTCCGCTTAACATCATACCTGGAATAATATTAAGCGTTCGTGTGGTACTGTCACGAAAAGCATCCAGAAATAACTCGTCTGCTAATTCCATATCGAGTTCAACAACAGAATATTGAGAAGCACTATCGAGTTGTGAGATCTTGTCTGAATCTATGCTCACATAATGTTCTGTATTTACTGCTCTTGAGGTAATGTCATCAAAATAATCGGAGGGAACTTCCTGGTTCGATAGGGCATCAAATGTATATTGATCCCTTAAAAGCAGCGAATTAAAAGTAAGAGCTTCTGCATCAGAATCTCCATATACGGGTTGATCTGTTGTATTAAGAAAAAGTTTAAGCGACACTACCTCATCCGTTGCATAGATGGTGTCTTTATCAAGGTAACTTTCCTCTCTATTGATCGCAAATTCTATCACCAGGTTGGCTGTTGTTTCTCCAAATACTTCATCATTTACAATTCCTACGGGTGTTTGATCGTTGAAGCTCTGATTAAACACGGCATGATTTACATAATTGGGAATTCCTTTGAGAGTAAAACATTCTATTGGAATGGTATCGGCATTTGCCTCCAACTGATCGGATTCTGGAAGTATGGTAAGGCCAACTTTTAACTTATCATCGGTGCAGGAAGCAAACCATAACGACAAAGAAAGTAGTATGATACTTCCTTGTACAAATATTCTATTCATGTAATCTTATTCTTTAACCTAGTATTTTATCGTAAAATTCATTGTAAGCATCCATATAGGTTTCCTCATCGTGATAACCTAAATGTGGAGTGCCTGTTGCTTTAATATGTTTCTCGACTTCAGCATTTATTTCTTTACTACCGTTAATAACGGCATCCGAGAAATTTATTGCCAATTTTACGAAATTTTCGTAAGAGGGATTTGTTAAAATTTCTAAATCGGACGCATTGAGCCCATCCGAAGCTAATTTTTCTTTCAATCGACTGTTTAATGGATTATCAAATTCGGTATCGTACACAGACGTAACCAGTTTTGCATCCTGGAAGAGAGGATCATCTTGATAATATTGCTTGATATAAATAGGAATTAAGCTCGTAAACCACCCATGACAATGAATTAAATCCGGCGCCCATTGCAATTTCTTTACTGTTTCTACAACCCCACGTGTAAAAAACATCGAACGTTCATCATTATCTTCAAAAAATTTATCATCATCATCTTGCAGGGTAGCTTTACGATGAAAGAAATCTTCATTGTCGATAAAATAAACCTGCATTCTGGCCGCCTGAATGGATGCAACCTTTATAATAAGTGGATGATCGTTATCATCGATTATAAGATTCATACCAGATAACCGAATTACTTCATGCAATTGATTGCGTCGTTCGTTAATACATCCAAACCGAGGCATAAATGTTCTGATCTCTTTTCCACGCTCTTGTATACCTTGAGGTAGATTTCTGGCTATTATTGACATTTCTGACTCAGGAAGGTAAGGAGTAATCTCCTGCGAGATGTATAGAATTCTCTTGGCCATATTCTAAAGTGAATTTTTATCGGAAAAATATTGCGCAAAATTACTAAAAAATATCCAATCGCTAAAAAATGTAACAAGTTCTCATTCACCAGCGCATCGGTTTTTATCTGGTTTATGATTTAATCAGGATATCTCCAGTAAATAAAATATGTATATTTGTGCCGCTTAATTGCCATGGATATAGTTAATAACATAGCCAAACTTCAAGGGTTGTTAAAACCTCACCGTCAAGAGGGTAGCATAGGATTTGTACCTACCATGGGAGCCTTGCACGAGGGGCATCTTTCACTGGTTAGGGAAGCCGTAAAAAACAATTCTGTTACAGTGGTCAGTATTTATGTTAATCCCACACAATTTAACGATAAATCCGATCTGGACCGATACCCCAGGGATTTACAACGCGATATTAAATTATTAAAGAAAACGGGCTGTGATGTTATCTTTTCGCCCTCCGATCGCGAAATGTATCCCGAACCCGATAACCGTAAATTCGATTTTGGAGCTCTCGAAACCGTGATGGAAGGGAAATACCGCCCGGGGCATTTCAATGGTGTAGGACAGATTGTTTCAAAGCTTTTCGATGCAGTTATACCTCATAAAGCTTATTTTGGGTTAAAAGACTTCCAGCAACTGGCCATCATAAAAAAACTGGTGTCCGATTTAAATTACCCGGTCGAAATTGTACCCTGTGCTATTGTGCGTGAAAGTGACGGTCTGGCAATGAGTTCCCGAAACGAATTGCTTTCACCCGAAATGAGAAAAGCTGCTCCATTTGTTTATCAGACATTAAAAGATGTATCTGGAAAAAGTAAAAGTCATCCAATCTCTTCGATTAAAGCCAACGTTAAACAAGCATTTAAGAATCATGAATTGCTTGAGTTGGAATATTTCGAGATTGTTAACGATTTTACCCTTCAGTCTATTGACGAAATGCATCCCAAAACTGCTTGTACCGCTTGTATCGCAGTATTTGCAGGAAAGATAAGATTAATAGATAATTTCCAATTAAATTCGTAACTTTGTACCGCTATGTTTGTAGAGGTTATCAAATCGAAAATTCACCAGGTTAAGGTCACTGAAGCCAATTTACATTATGTAGGGAGTATTACCATCGATGAAGATTTAATGGATGCTGCCAACATGATTGCCAATGAAAAGGTGCAAATCGTAAATATCAATAATGGCGAACGGCTCGAAACCTACATAATAAAAGGAGAAAGAGGTAGTGGCGAAATCTGTTTGAATGGCCCTGCGGCCCGTAAAGTAGCAGTAGGTGATATTATCATAATTATCTCCTATGCCATGGTCGACTTTGAAGAAGCTAAAACCTTTAAACCCTCGATTATCTTTCCTAACGCTGAAACCAATTCATTAAATTAAGTCGCAGGCTTTTTTACCCATTACTTGCCATCCTTTGTAAAGAATTCTTGGTATCTTTCGCCTTGAAGATATTTACCATTATGGACCATTATACAACCATTCAAAACAAGATTATAACCGAAGAGAATCTCCAGAAAACCCTTGAGAATTGGCGAATCGAAGGCAAGAAAATCGTTTTTACTAATGGATGCTTTGATATTTTGCACAGGGGTCATGTGGAATACCTGGCTAAAGCCGCCTCATATGGAGATGCCTTAATTATCGGACTTAACAGCGACACATCGGTGCGTAATATTAAAGGTCCCGAACGCCCTGTTCAGGATGAGAAATCGAGAAGTATCGTGCTGGCATCACTGCAATTTGTTACAGCTGTAATACTCTTTTCAGAAGATACTCCCTATGAACTGATTAAAAAAGTACAACCCGATTTTCTGGTTAAAGGTGCCGATTATAAACCTGAAGACATTGTTGGTTATGATATCCTTAAAGCAAAAGGAGGCGAAGTAAAAACCATTGAACTGGTTGAAGGTCATTCCACCACGAATATCATTAAAAAGCTCAAATAAACTCCTTGGCAAAACAAAAAAATATATTTGTATGTCAGGAATGTGGCAATGAATCTCCCAAATGGATTGGGCGTTGCCCTGCTTGTAATAATTGGAATAGTTACGTAGAGGAAATAAAAATTACGGGGAAAACCAATGCAAGACATCAGTCTCCCGAAAATAAAACCTCCCGAAAACCAAAGCCCTTCAGTCAGGTTGAAGCCGAAGAATATAGCCGGCAAACAACAGGAATTGGTGAGTTTGATCGAATCCTGGGTGGTGGATTTGTACCCGGCTCCTTTACCTTACTTGGTGGAGAACCTGGCATTGGGAAATCAACACTTGCACTTCAACTAGCCCTTGATATCAATAAAGATATCTTGTATGTTTCCGGTGAGGAAAGTGCCGGTCAAATAAAAATGAGAGCCGACAGACTGGAACTTTCAAATCCAAAATGCCTGGTATACAACGAAACCAATCTGGATGAAATACTCCTGCATTTTAACAAAGAAAAACCATCTGTCCTGATCATTGATTCCATACAAACAGTTTATACACCTTTAATTGAGTCTGCTCCGGGAAGTGTTTCACAGGTCCGGGAATGTGCTGCCCGGTTGCTGCAGGCAGCAAAAGACAGTTCTGTTCCAGTGCTTCTCATTGGTCATATTACAAAAGACGGAAGCCTGGCAGGTCCAAAGGTATTAGAGCACATCGTTGATACCGTAATTCAATTTGAGGGCGATCAACATTTAAATTTCAGGATTCTTCGCACCTTAAAAAACAGATTTGGAGCAGTACCAGAACTGGCCATATTTGAAATGAAAGAAAATGGGTTGCATCAAATTCTTAATCCCTCTGCCTATTTTTTACATCACAACGACCAGGATCTTAGTGGTATTACAGTCGCCTGTACTGTGGATGGATACCGCCCTTTACTTATCGAAACTCAGGCCTTGGTAAGCCCGGCCGTGTATGGCACTCCGCAACGCTCGGCAACAGGATTTGATACCAGAAGGCTTAACATGCTGTTAGCGGTGCTCGAAAAAAAGGGGAAATTAACTATCTCCAACAAAGATGTTTTCTTAAATATTGCCGGTGGCATGAAAATACAGGATACCGCTGCCGATTTGGCTGTAATTACAGCCATAATTTCGTCCGTTACAGATCAGTCGGTTAATAGTAAAACCTGTTGTTGTGCTGAAATAAGCCTTACCGGAGAGCTAAGACCAGTTTCTCGAATAGAACAACGAATTGCCGAAGCAAAAAAACTAGGGTTTACACGGATAGTTATATCCTCCTACCATAAAAACGCTGAATCGAAAGGCATACAGGTCTTAAAAGCTTCTTCGCTTCAAGAAGCCATGCAATCAATTTTTAGAAGCAACGATTAAAAAATTCCTGACGAGCCACCAAAGTCATCATCAAGTTCAATATCACTATCACTATTTTTCTTTTGAGCCTCACAATCGATATCCAAATCAAACCCAACTGGCTCGATAAAAACATCTTCCTGGGTAATTAATAGTGATGAATCGGCATAAATTCGTTGCATGTATTCAGCATAAATAGGCAACGCCATGGCCGTACCTGATCCCATTCCGATGTTGTCGAAATGAATGGACCGGTTTTCGCCACCAACCCAGATACCGGAAACTAATTGGGGTGTCATACCAATAAACCAACCATCGCTGTGATTATTGGTTGTTCCGGTTTTTCCTGCCATTTCAGCTGTAAAATTATACCTGTAGCGTAAGCGACTTGCGGTACCAAAATCAACAACACCCTTCAATAAACTAAGCATTAAGTAGGCTGTTTTCTCATCAATAGCCTCTTTCGTTTCTGGTTGAAAATTAGCCAGCACATTTCCATATTTATCTTCGATTCGTGTAACAAAAATTGGTTTTACATGAATACCCAGATTGGTAAACGTTGAAAAAGCTCCAACCATTTCCTTGACAGACATGTCAGAAGTACCATAGATCATGGAAGGTACGGGGTCAATGTAACTTTCAATTCCCATCTTGTGTGCAATATTGGCAATAGGTTCTGGTTTAAATTTATCCACCAGCCAGGCTGAAATATAATTATGCGAGGTCGCTAAACCCCATTTTAGTGTTTTCATGGTTCCGATATGCTCCTTACGACCCTCGAAGCGAGGAGTCCAAATGGTATCGTTATCCTTAAAGGGAACTGCTACAACAGGCACTTCACGGCATGGTGAGTACCCCTCCTGCATTGCCAGAATGTAAAGGAACGGTTTAAAGGTAGAACC
>DNTK01000001.1 GCA_003508755.1 Bacteroidales bacterium
TAGCTTACCTTATCGGGGTGATACTCTTTTGCCAGTCTTCGATATGCTTTTTTTATTTCGTCGATAGTGGCAGTTTGCTCAATTCCTAATATTTGATAGGAGCTTTCGGCACTTTTAACAAACATGCTTTTAATCGACTTGCTATCGGATGAAGAAATTCCCAGGTAATAGGCTATCTCATCGATAACTTTTATTTCGCTTTGGTCTACAGCTTTATCGGCGTTTGCCAGGCCATAAAGCAAGTGAATAAGTTCCAATCTCGAAGGGTAATCGAGGCGGGTTCTAATTTGAGTGCACACATCACGAACCGGGATGTTTTGTTTTAATAAATCGCGAAGCATCTTAAGCGCTTCGTTAGCTGAAGATTGACCAAAACGCTGAACCAGAAAAGATTTAACATAATTGAGCTCCGACTGCATAACCTTGCCATCGGCTTTCATTACGGCTGCAATTAATACCAGCAGGCTTACTACAAAATCGCCAGTTGTTGTTTTAGTATAACCTCTTTCGATATCTTGCTCGCTGGCATTATCAAACATCCAACCAAGTCCCAAACCAATTAAACCACCAATGGGACCTCCAAATGCCCACCCTAAACCGGCACCAATCCATTTTCTAAATTTTGCCATTAAACACTTATTATTTTATCAATGTGTAATATTTGGGGTAAAATTAATTGTTTACCATCATTTTCAATTATAAAATCGGCCAAAGGAATAATTTTATCGGCGGGCCACTGGTTGCTCATGCGTTTGTTTACTTCTTCCTCAGTAACATTATCTCGTTCGCAAACTCTTTTAATTCTTAATAATTTAGGCGCTGTAACAACAATAACCTTATCGAGCAATTTGTAACTTCCCGATTCAAATAATATGGCTGCTTCTTTAAGTATATATTTTTGATCTGTATATGTTTGGCACCAATCATTAAAATCAGCTTCTACGGCGGGATGAATAATAGAATTGAGACGTTTTAACAGGTCTGGGTTGCCAAATACTTTGGACGCTAGTTTTGATCGGTTGATTCCTTCATGTGAGTAGACCTCTTCCCCAAATAAATCGATTATTTTCGACTTAACGGCACTAGATTTTGTGTATAAGACTTTTGCTGCATTATCAGCGGAATAAACAGGAATTCCAAGATGCTTAAATACCTCGCACACATAACTTTTTCCACTACCGATCCCCCCGGTTATCCCTATTTTCAGCATTGTTTAATACATTTATAAATTCAACACTTGAATGATTAAGTCGGAGCGAATGGACCTCTTTTGGTATTGAGTCAATTTTGATTCTGATGCGTTTGGAATTGGGTTCAATTTCCTTAAAATCGACATAGGGCCTAAAATCGGCATCGGATATCATGGATATATTGCTGTAAGAAATATTAAAGCTAACATTTACCACTCTTGGAAATAGTTTCATATTAATGCTATCAGGAACATGTCGGGTATAAATCGGAACATCGTAGCTGAGTTGCGTAAACCGGTCGACAGGTATTTGTACCATAACTTTCTTGAGGGGAATCTGAATTTGTTCAATTTTGATTAATGCTACTTTCTTATTGAAAGTATCTGAAAGTTCGGTAGGTTGCAATGGCTTGGTTGTTAGAAACTCTATGGTATCTATCATTGAGGCTGGACCTATAATGGTAATCGAGTCTGGAATAGCTCTGATATTACCATTAAGAATATGTTGCCGGGCAACCATATTGTCATTGTTGATGATATTTGGCACAATTGGTATTTTCTTTGCCCTGGTGCGGGTAAAGTTAAAGAAGATGGTATCTGGTGAAATTGATAATATTTCAAGATCATTGCTTTTTATACTTAATTCTTCGTTTAGTGCATCTTGCGCATATTCAGTTAAAATATATACACTCATGCTGTCGTTTGCTTGTGAATACAATAAAAAACTATTGATACTGAAGTTGAGTGGCGTTTTAAACTTAATTTTATTACTCAACAAAGAGTACCCACTGCCTCGCACGCGCAGCCTGATTTTCTCAGGTGGAGTACCCACAAGAATTTTATTCTTGGGGAGGTTTTGAAACTGCACAGGATAATCAATGTTGGCTACGAAAGTATCATCCAGGGTTCTGTAAACCCATAGTACAGAGGATAACAATACGAAAATAAGAAATGTAAGAAAACGGTTTCGAAAGGAAGCTGAATTTTCGGTAATATAGGCTTGCAGCTTGGTGAAAGCTGCTATAAAGCGATTTTTTTTTTCGGGTGGAGTTGTTTCTTTCAATATTTTCGTAGTTTAAGGTATACAAATATACCTCAAACTACGAAAATTGCAATTATTACTTCTGTTGCTGTTGTTGCAGATCGGCAGGATCTTTAAGTACAGCACTCTTATCGATTTTAATAACTACATCTTTACTAATTTCCAGGCTAATAATATTTTCGTTAATAGCGGTTATTTTACCATAAATACCACCATTTGTTACTACTTTGTCGCCTTTTGCAAGCGATTCACGAAAATTACGTAACTCCTTTTGACGTTTCATCTGAGGACGAATCATAAAGAAGTAAAAAACCACGATAACCATGGCTAGCATTAAAAACCCACTCCAGTTTTGCGAGCCGTCTTCTGAAGGAGGCATAAGCATAATAAAATTTAAGAAATTGATCATCTTATTGTTTATTTAAATTGATTTTAAATGAGAGGCAAAGTAATCACAAAAAAACTATTGATACAAAACTTTTTTAAAGCATAAGATGAAAAGTGCATTCGCACACAAGGAGTTTGTTGATGTAAACTTCATCAATTGTGTTTCTAGGAACGAATCCGCACTAAGTTAGTTTTCAAACTCATCAAGGATATTCAGCTTTTCATTCAGGATTTCAATTTTGTTTTGCGCATCTTTTATCTTTCGCTCCACATCGGTAATCATCGACTCCGCATTTTTGGAGTTGGAGAAGAAACCGATGTTGTTTTCCCACAGTGTGATATCGTTTTCGAGTTGTTTTAATTTATTAAAACACTTGTCGCGCTCCATTGACAATCGTCTGTTGGCATTGGGCTTAGAAGCAATATTCTCAATTTTACTTCTAAATTTCAAAAGCGCTTTATCATCCTCATTAAGCTTTAGTTGGTCGAATTTTGTATTTAAAAGCTCACGGTACTTTTCCTGAATCGTATCCTTTTGTTTGATGGGAACAAATCCAATTTCGGCCCAACGGCGCTGAAAATCTTTTAGTTGTTTCAAGTTTTCGGCAACATCTGATCCTTCTTTAAAGGCTTCAATTTCTTCTAATAGTTGCTCCTTAAGTTTTAAATTGTCCTTATAAGTGCTATCGATATTCGAATAAAATTCAGACTTATTATTGAAGAAATTATCACAGGCTGCTCTGAATCGTTTCCATATTTTATCAGATTGTTTGATCGGAACCGGCCCAATAGTTTTCCAGCGTTTCTGAAGTTTTATAAGTTCGTCGGTTGTTTTTTTCCAATCGGTACTTTCTGCAATGGCTTCGGCTTGTATGCACAACTCAGTTTTAAGTTGCAGGTTGTTTTCCTGTTCCTCACGGTTGTGGGCAAAAAATTCACGCTTTTTATTGAAGAAAATATCGCAGGCTGCTCTGAAACGTTCATAAATTTTTGTGTCTGTC
>DNTK01000429.1 GCA_003508755.1 Bacteroidales bacterium
CTTCCTACATCACCCTGCAACAGTCGGTTCATTTGATTCCCTGAAGCTGTATCGCGCCTTATTTCTTTGATGACACGTTTTTGAGCTCCTGTAAGCTCAAAGGGAAGGTTATGCTTGTAAAAGTTGTTAAAGAAGGTGCCAACTTTATCAAATATGAATCCTTTGAAACTTGCTGTTCTTCCGGTCTTTAGCCTTAGAATATTTAACTGAATATAGAATAGTTCTTCAAATTTTATGCGGTATTCGGCATGCTGAAGTTCTTTTGTATTCTCCGGAAAGTGAAGTGTTCGAAGTGCTTTTTCCAGCGGCATTAGTTTGTGCTCGCTGATAAGCCTGGGTGTTAAGGTTTCAGGTACAGTGAAATCAGGATGTGAAAAAACTCCATAGGTGAGATTCTGGAGGGCCTTCGAGTTCAGGTAACTGGTTTTAAGTTTTTCTGTTGTGTGGTAGTGAGGTAAAAAGGACGATTTATTACCCTCCAAATATTTACCAATGGGTTCAACCTCGGGGTGGGCAATACTTAGTTTTCGGTTAAATAGGGTAGGTTTACCAAAAATTACATACTCAGCACCAGCATGGTAATTTTTTAGCGCCCAATTAACTCCCTGAAACCATACCAGTTCTATTTCTCCGGTATTATCCGCAAAGCTTGCCTTTAAGCGTTTCTTGTATTTTGAACCTTCCGTCTTGAATGATTTTAGAACACCACGTATTTGAACATATGTACTAGCTGCATTAAGTTCAGCAATGGAGTAAAACCGGGAACGGTCGATGTATCTGAAGGGAAAATGAAACATTAAATCAGAAAAGGTATGGATGCCCAGCTCAGTTGCCAATAGCTCAGCTCTTTTAGGGCCTACACCTTTTAAAAATTTAATTTCTGTATCTAAAAAAACGGGCATGTACTAATAAATTCTCACAGGCTAAAGATCGAAATAAATCCGCAATCATAAAACTGTATCTTTGAATTCTCATGTGCAGCAACTGGAGGAACACACTAATAAGAACTAAAGAGTACCTGATTTACCTGATTAGGGCAAGGTTTTGGAAGGGGTATGGCATTCACTCACCTGCGGTTTTCGAGCTTGTTTCGAAAGCACTGCATGCAAAGATGGCAAGTGCTGACAGAGAAAAAATAAACATTTTTACAAAAAAAATTAGCAGCGACCACCGGACAGTTCTGTTTAATGAAATAGGAGCGGGCTCCCAGGTTTTTAAAGGGAATACACGCAAAGTAAGCGATATTGTAAGGTATTCTGGGAATACAAAAAAGTATGCAAGGGTTCTTTTCCGCCTGGTGAATTATTATCAACCAAAGTGTATTATCGAGCTTGGTACATCTGTAGGAATAAGCAGTATTTGTATGGCACTTGCCAATAAAAAGGCTGTTGTTCATACTATCGAAGGGAATAAGCAAGTGATGGAAATTGCCATGGAATATGCTCAAAGCATAAATATTCATTCCATCAACTTCTATCATGGAATGTTCGATGAGGTATTACCAAAATTATTGTTGACTGTTCAAACACCCGAATTTGTTTTTATTGATGGAAACCATACCTATGAGGCTACCTTAAAATACTATAAATACTTTAAGAAATATGTGCAAAAAGGTATTCTTGTTTTTGATGATATTTACTGGTCGGCAGAAATGAAGAAAGCCTGGATGGCGATTATGGAAGATGCCGTAATTACGATCGATTTGTATAAATTAGGGATAGTAGTTATCGATGAAATGCTTACCCCTGGTAATTATCGAGTACGCTATTAATGCCATTCTTCTTAATACAATAGTTGATTTGGCAAAGGAACCAGGTTGTATGTTTTCCTGTCTTCTTTCCAGTTACTTAAATAAAGAATAACCGAAATTTCGTGGGCTCCAGAGCGGTTTACCGAGTATTTAGTAAAGGCATAATCGTAGGAATAGGTGCAGGAAAACTCTTCTTGCCTGTAGCCGGCCATTAATACAAGTCCTTTATATGCATATTCCACCGACGAATTTTTTAATTCGTGTTGATATCGATAATGTACACCGCCAAATATTGGCTTAATATGCACAGCAAGGCCACCCGATGCTTCGAGGTATTTATCCTGAATTGTAACCGCAATTAATGGTCCGATACCCGAATAAGGCTCCAGGCCTCCAAATTTGCTGAACCGGCGTTTGGAAGTTGTTTTATTTATTGGATACAACATCCCCGATAAAAAGGAGAACTTCATGGGGTAGGTATAATCTTTTCCGGCAAAGTTTTCTTTGGGTAAATTCAGGTAATCCACAGAAATACTCATCCAAAGTATCTCGTTGTATAAAACAGCCCCGGTGGCTACAGCCGGAAATATCGTATTGTCCTTTAGTGCAGTTTCGGCTGTTGGATTACCGGTGAGTCCATAATTATTATACTGGTCCGGAAAGGTAAGATCAGCGGTATTGGTCCGGCGCATATTTATGGATGCACCCAAGCCTAATTTTAACCATGAGTTTTTTGAAAGTCGAATGGTATAAGAGTAGTTTAACTGAAATTTAGAGTGACTTAACTCTTCCGTATGATGAAAGAAAGTAAATCCAACACCCCCCTGGTGATGCGGAATTTTATAATCGAAGTGCAGGAGTGAGTTAACGATATAACGATTGGGTAGTGGCTGCATTAACCTTGTGGCTCCGCCTGTTTTCATGTAAGCAACATCACCGGCAAAAGCAGGATTGATGTATTGTGGAGAAGTATAAAATTGAGAAAAATGGTTCTCTTGGGCCTGACCATGAGGTAAAGCTAAAAAAGTGATGAGTATATAGGGTATTAACTTCTTCATGCTACCTTATTATCATTACATTACCCTGACTAAAATAAGTATCTCCTAGCTTATCTGTATATTCTGCAGTCCAGTAATACACCCCATTGGGTGCAGGACTTCCGTTAATTTTCCCATCCCATGGTTCGGAGTTGGTAGACATAACATATACTTTTTCACCACTGGAATTATAAATTGTAAGCAGGAGGTTGTAAAATAAACCATGTATCTCGAGTAAATCGTTTATATTATCTCCGTTTGGTGTAAATGCTTCAGCTACATAAACTTCGGGAATACATTTCTCTATAACAGTTATTTCTCCATCATTCCTGCAACCAAATGGGATGGTTTCCTGATACCTGTATGTGCCTTCCTGGAATATTTCCAATGTCAGCCCAAACTGATCGTAATCGGGCCAGTAAACTGTATTTTCACCCACAATGGATGCTGTTAATTCAGCTACTCCAGCCTCTCCAAAGCATACAACTGTATCGTAATTATTTTTAACTGTTGCTGGAGCATAAACCAAAATATCCTGTTTAAGTGGGCCGGTTTTGCAGCCTGTGCCATTTTTTTCAACGATAAGTGAAATTGTATGAACACCCGGATTTACCCATTTCAGAGCAATACTCGATGCATCTAATTCGCCGTTATTAATTAATTCTGCACCAACCGGAACATTCCATCTGTAGCGGTAGCTGGAATTAGCATAGGTGGAATAGACTGCGTTTTCTTCGGGACAAAACACAGTATCCCCGAATATGGCAGCTTCAGGTAATTCCGAAACCATAAGGTGGCCATAACCATCGACAGGGGTGCTGCAATTTTTATCGGATAACATTAGCAAATTAACTTCCATATCTGCAGAATCCGATAATATAACAGTATTTGATAAATAGTCTCGGGTTATTGTCGAACTGCCATTTTCAACAAATGTTAAGGTATAAGGAGCTTCTCCGGAAAATCTTAATTCAAGCGGGCTTATTTCATCCCCCATGCAATAGCTTCCTCCTCCAATGATTGACACTGTAGGTAAAAAGTGATGATATAGGTTGAATAGGATACTGGTATCATTTTCATATACCAGCACATTGTTTTCATATACCCTTATCATACTAATTTCGTAGGTGCCAGCTTCTTTCAGGTAGACACTCTTGATGCCGTTTACAATGTTATAAGTATCACCTCCGCCACCGCTTCCAACTTTGTCAAAAGTAAATTCGCCTACGGTTGTTATGGGAACACCTGGCATTAAAGCTGTGAAAACCGCCGAATCGTAAGGGCATATAATGGTGTCGGAAAGTGAAAATTGGATATTAGGAATTGATTTGGTTTTAAATATGATTATATCATTACTAGCTGATTTAATGGGGGTTAGCAGTAAAAAAACAACGGTTAATAAAAAATAATAAAGGGTTGGCATAATACTTTTTAACCTGCTAAGTAAATAATATGTTTGCTGGATAAACGTTTTCGTTGAAAAATCGTTTTACAAATAAAAGGTATTTTAAGCAATCGAGGAACATAATTTTGATAAGTAAGGTATTTCTTTTAATAGAAACTATAAATGAAGATATATACAAAAACAGGTGATAAAGGAACAACTGCGTTGGTTGGTGGCAAAAGGGTTGTGAAGAATAATTCCCGAATCGAAGCATATGGTGCTGCAGATGAGTTAATTGCTTATATTGGATTATTACGCGATCATGAAATAGGGAAGGCTTATAAAGCCAATCTTCTGAAAATACAGGAGGATCTTATGGTTGCTTCCGCAATTCTTGCAGCAGCCGATCAATCGGTCATTGATAATTTACCGAAACTTTCCGAAGATAGTGTCGTAGAGTTAGAAAATGAAATGGACAGGATGGAACAATTTTTACCCACATTGAATTCTTTTTTAATTCCTGGTGGCCATCCATCTGTTTCGGTATGCCATGTATGCCGGACAATATGCAGAAGGGTTGAACGTTGCATTTATACAGTGCTTGAAACAGAAGAGATGCCTGAAATAATTATGGTGTATTTTAACCGCTTGTCGGATTATTTATTTGTATTATCTCGTGCACTAAGTGTTCATTTTAATGTGGACGAGATATTATGGAAACCAGTGTTGGATAAGTAATATTAATTTTTATATTTGCAGCACTTTTTAAGGAAAAACAAATTAAATCTCAAAGCTATGTATTGGACTCTTGAATTAGCGTCTAAGTTAGAGGATGC
>DNTK01000112.1 GCA_003508755.1 Bacteroidales bacterium
AATTGAATTAATTTACCGGTAAAAAAACTTTTTTTTTCGGCAAAAATGCAAAAACTCATGGCAGGCAGGTTGGTCGATTAATACAGAACTTTTGATGATTTTTCTATCGCCGGGGATTATGCTGTTTTTCGCAATCACATTTTCGGCTTTGTCTTTTTAGGTCTCGCGTATATTTACTCGAAGCACATGAAGCAAATAGTGCAACCACGAATAAAATTATAAAGAACTTACGCATTACATAATTTAATTAATCAGCTATCAAAGATAATAACGATAGCGAATTTATTTATCAAAATCTGATAAAAACAAGTGTGGCACAATGATTGGTAAATTATTCAACGACAATTCCATAATGTTGATAGGGTTAAGCTTTGATCTTTAGCTTTTTTTATTAATTTTATGAATATGCATTATTAAATATGATAACAAGTATGAAAACGATTTTTAGTGTAGTAACTATTCTTACTTTTCTTTTTTCTTCCGTGATAATTCAGGCACAAATACCCGATGAGCTTATGAAATCTTTTTCTGGTGCAGACTGGAAAAGTGTAAAGCAAACGAAACAATCGATCGAAGACCTGCAGGAAAAAGCGATTCCAGATTTAATAGACATGCTCGAAAGCAAGGAAAAGGTAAAGCTGGAAAATACCGGAAGTTTGATTTACCCGGGAGCAGAAAGGTTTTATGGACATGGTCAGATACTCGATTACGATGTTGATTATTTAAATATCAGAGCAGGATGGCTGATTGAAGAAATCACCTTTAATAATTTTGGCTTTTCGATAATTCACCTGCCAAAGGATGAGCTTATCAGTCAATTAAAGAATTTATTTCCAAAATATTACAACAATTCAACAAACAGAAAAAAAATAGAATCCAGTTCCGACGCAGACTTGCGAAAGATAGCAACAAAATTATCGGTAGATGCTGCTAAGGCATGGTGGAATGCCAACGGAACTGACTGGAGCCGCTTAACATCGCTTGTTGAAGCGCTGCAAAGCTTCGATGAAAAACGACAGGTAAAAGCTCTTTTTTACATGCGCAACAGCACCACAAAATGTGATGGATTAACACGTGAATATTATTTTCAGGAAATATCGAAAGAAATTGTGCGCTTGAATAGCAGCAGTATACAACGTATTTCGGAGCATGCTGGACAAATACTTACCGACCGCCATTTAGAATGGTTAGAAATGAAAACCAACTAGCTTGTTTATAAATTGCTTGCACCCTTTGTATCATTCTAAGTAAATTTACATAACAGGAACAAAAGTGTAGTGTATAATGAAAATTCTGAATCTATTAATTTCTGTCGTACTTGTTGCTCTTTTAGGTGCTACGAAAACCTATGCACAAAAGGAAATATTAATCAAGCAAATTGAGTTTGATCTCGAAGTGGTCAGCGATATTGATTACGAAAACGAATATTTTCTTACCCTAAAGCTCAATAAAGGCTCTAACTATACTTTTACAATAACGAATAACATCAATGACAGGGCTGGTGATGCAATTGTTGAATTACTAGATGCTGATAACTTAATTTTGACCAATAGCCTAGGCGAAAAGTACTTCAATAAAGTCTCTTTTGAGTGCAATAAAACAGGCTTTTATGATGTGCTGGTCCGTTTTAAAGATAACCAGCTAGGATATTGCAACGTGGATGTAACACTTCTTCAATAAATTATTTCGATTATTCCTGATGCCCGTTTCTTTCTCAAGGACCGGGCTTTATTATTTTTATGCTTTTGTATCCAATAGCTAAATCGACCTTTTTATATATCTTTAGTGGTACAAACTAAATCAATGGCCGTGAAAGAAAAAAAATCTGGTTTTGGGACCGCACCCGTATTTTTTACTGCTATTTCCACAATTCTGGGAGCAATATTATTTTTACGATTCGGATATGCTGTAGGCACCCTGGGCTTTATGGGAACCATATTCATTGTACTCATCGGACATATGGTTACTATTCCAACAGCATTAGCTATTTCTGAAATTGCTACCAACCAGCGCGTCGAAGGCGGAGGGGAATATTTTATTATTTCACGGTCTTTTGGGTTAAATATCGGCGCAACCATTGGCATAGCCCTTTATCTTTCGCAGGCAATTAGTGTTGCCTTTTACATCATAGCATTTACAGAGGCATTTGCACCCCTTTTTACTTGGGTATCTGAAAATTTTTGGCCTGGAGTACCTCGGCAGATTATTAGTGTGCCTGCAATGTTTGGGCTTGCTGTTTTAATGCTTACCAAAGGCGCAAGTATGGGCGTAAAGGCCCTTTATTTTGTTGTTGCTATTTTAACCATTTCCCTGGTTATGTTTTTTCTAGGAGGAAATACAAGCGGCGAAGAGGTGGCACATACCGCTGAAATTTTTTCTATACAGTTCGGAAATTTATCAAGTAATTTTTTCATAATTTTTGCGATAATATTCCCTGCTTTTACCGGTATGACAGCAGGAGTAGGTCTTTCAGGAGATTTGCGAAACCCAGGTAAGTCAATTCCTATCGGTACAGTTACTGCAACCGTTGCAGGAATGATTATCTATTTCTTTATTGCCTATAAATTGGCAGCTTCAGCTACTGCCGATGAATTAACCCAGGATTACCAAATAATGAAACAAATTGCTTTGTTTGGACCAATCATAATTCCACTGGGGCTTGCTGCTTCTACTTTATCGTCTGCATTGGGATCCATTATGGTGGCTCCCAGAACCCTGCAAGCCTTAGGGATGGATGATTCTTTGCCCTTTAAACGCTTAAACAAAGTGGTTGCAAAAGGCAAGGGGGCCAACAAGGAACCAGTAGCAGCAACATTACTTACAAGTATCATAGCTCTTGTATTTGTTATTATGGGCGAAGTTGATTCGGTAGCTCAAATTATATCAATGTTTTTTATGGTCACCTATGGCTCCATATGTTTAATTTCATTTCTTTATCATTTTGGTGCCGATCCGGCTTATCGCCCGGTGTTTAAATCGCGTTGGTTCATCTCGTTGATTGGTTTTGTGTTTTGTATCTGGCTTATGTTTAAAATGAATGCCAAATACGCCAATATTTCCATTATTCTTATGGTTTTGCTGTATTTAATTATTAGTTATCTGCACAAGGATCGAGGTGGGATGCAATCGATTTTTCAGGGTGCCCTGTTTCAGTTAAGTCGTAAACTGCAAATTTTTATTCAGCAAGAATCCAAGGAAACCCCAAAAGACGAAAAATGGAGGCCCTCGGTTGTTTGTATTTCTAAATCATCCTTCGAGCGCGATAAGGCTATGCGCCTTTTGGGCTGGATTTCGAATCGCTTCGGATTTGGAACCTATATTCATTTAATCGAAGATTATTTTTCAAAAGCCGCCAATAACAAGTCAGAAGAACAACTCAACAGGTTACTTGAGATTTCTGGTGAAGATAATAATGTTTACATCGATACACTTATTTCCCCTTCCTTTACTTCCGCGATTGCTCAAATAATTCAGTTGCCAGGAATTTCCGGAATGCCCAATAATATGATTCTTTTTGAATTCGATAAGGAGAATAAGGAGGGAATAAAACCAATAGTCGAAAATATAGCTCTCGCACGCTCGGCGAATTTGGATGTTGGTGTGCTGGCTTCGGTAAACAGAAAGGTTAATTTTAAACACGGTATCCATGTCTGGATTAAACAGACCGACTATGAAAATTCGAATCTGATGATATTATTAAGCTATATCATTCTTGGACATCCCGATTGGCGCAAAGGAAAAATCAGTATTTTTGAAATAGCTCCAGTAGGAAAAGTTGAAGAACACAGGCAAAAGCTTATTCAAACCATTCAAACGGGTCGGCTTCCAATTTCTCCCGGAAATATAGAGATTATTGAATCCAACAACGATGTGAGTGCTAAAGATACTATTTGCCAATATTCAATGGATGCAGGGCTTACTTTAATTGGTTTTCGCGAGGAACAATTAAAACACTCCGACCAGGTTTTTGACGGGTACGAAGCGTTGGGTGATGTCCTTTTTGTGAATGCTTCTAAAGAGCGCACAATAGAATAGCATGCTGCTACAGCAATATTATATGGGTTGATAACCGGAATCGACCTGTTTATCAAATTCGTGCCTTTGTATTCCCAAACTGCAGATTTATGCCTTAACTTTAACTGCTCAAATTCAGCATTAAAACCTCATGAGCCGCAAAGTTCAGCCGCTTATTTATATTGTTGACAAAAATCGCTCCTACCGGAATGTGATTATTAGCTGTTTAAAGGCGTTAAAATTAACCAATATAAAAACCTTTGATGATGGAGAGCAGTGCTATGCTTCAAGTCAACGATCGGCCGATCTAATCATTCTTGATTATAATCTGGGCAAAGAAAACTGGACTGGTATTGAATTTATGGAGGAATATTCAAGGTTGCATTCAAACACTAGTTTCCTCTTCCTCTCATCTTTCACGGGCATCGAAACGGCTGTTAAGGCAATTCGCAAAGGTGCACTCGATTACATATTAAAAAGCAAGACGGGTTTGGTACGGTTAGTAAAACAGCTCGAAGGTTATAAGCAGTTTCATACGAAATCGCGACGTGAAAAACTTATGCGTTTAACACTCATGGGGCTCATCATCACCTTAACCACTTTAACAACTTTTATGTCGTTTTATTACCTCAATCATTCGTAAAAGGCAAAAAATCGATTTGTATTTCTTCATTCTGCAAGGCTTTAGCTGAAGCTTTATACGACTCAAATTCAACAATTTCAATCTCAAAATCGCTATTGTACCTGACAAAATTGATGGTTTTATTTGAATATCCTCCTATATTGGACCATTCGAACTGATAGGTACTTTGCGGCATCTCTGGTTTCAATGAGCAGATACAATGCATGAAGGCCGGACCATAATCCCTGAAAGCACTGGTGAAGATCATACCTGCTTCGTATCCCAGGTACGTGAAATTAAAACCACTGCCTGTATTTACTGTTTTATAGGGCTCATGTCCCAACATTTTTCTGCATCGCTTTAAAAACTGCTTGGTGTGCAACTTGTCATAATCGATATAAAAGGGAGTATAAATAACAGTATTTAACTGGTGCAGCAATTCAATTCTCAGGTTTTCAAAGGTTTTCCAAATGGGTAATCCGAACATGTCAATAGAGTATCCTAAGCTTTGGTTGATACGCAAGAGTCCTATAATATTGCTCACATAAGCTTCGTTGGTAGAGACAACGAAAACTAAGTTTTCCATGTTCTCGCGAAGTGCCAGTTGAAGGTTTTGCTGCATGGTATCATTCACCCTTATTTCTTTGTACAAGGCTTCATCATAAGCAGCCCTCGACGAGAAGTAAGCAAAAAGTGTTTCTCGAAAATCCTTAATTCTTAAACTTCCAAGAGAATCTTCGTTGTGAATGAGAATAATATTTTTATCGTGAAACTGGGAGAGGTAGTCGGCACATTGATTAATTTCCGATTCGAAATCAGGGATCATTCTTATAACATTAGGATTTCCAGGTGTAGCTTGATTTCCGTTATTATAAAGTGGCAATATCATCGGAACATTATTCTTAAGTGAATAATCAGAAACGCGCTGAATATTATTCTGTACAATGGGACCAACTATTAAATGCGGTCTGATTATTTCCAATTCCCTCAGGATGGCATCTATTTGTGCAGTGTCCGACTTTGTATCGTAAGTAAAGAGGGATACTTTTGCCCCTGATTCTTGAAGGGAGTCGATGGCCAGCAGAAAACCTTCATAGAATTCAGTAAAACTTAATCCGCGGCCGCGAAATTTATAATCGGGGTGGCTCTGCCTGATGGAATCGTTTGCAATTGTGTCGAGCGCAAGCAGTTCCCGTGCATGAAATGGTAACAGAAGTGCTATTTTTATGACTCCTGATGTATGGTTGTTCAGCACTGAGTCGCATTCAACAGTAGAATACATATCTGGCTTAGGCAAAGCCCTTGGTCGAAGTGAATCAGTAATCTGAAAATCAAAAGCTGAAGGATATTGTTCAGCCGATAGGTTTAATACCATGCCGGTTTTTAGTCCCCATCGGAGTTGGGGATTTACTTTTATTAATTCAGCAATTGATCTTCCAAACCGTTTTGAAAGTGCGTATAAGGT
>DNTK01000352.1 GCA_003508755.1 Bacteroidales bacterium
TTTTAAAGCAGCTCCAACAATAAATCGTTACCTTGGTTTTGATAAGTTGCCTTTACAAAAATTATATTTATTCAGAAATGTCATTGCAGGCAGGCAAGCCTTTTGGCAGTCCTATGATGCAACCTATCTTTTTATGCTCTTGCCGGACAAAGACACTCTTTATCCTGAATTTTTACCTGCCTGGATAAAAAATAAGTATAGCTGGTTTGATCAGTTGAATGGCATTCTCATAAATACGGAAATCAACTATCTTGATGCCAATAAAATACTTGAAAATAAAAAGAATACAAAAACTCCTTTTTTCAATAAAGTCTTCGATATCGTACACTGGAATGGCAATGCTCTTGATGTGATGTATAAAATTATTTCAAAGAAATATGAAAACAATCCAGATTATTATCAGATTGATGGCGTTAATATCGCTTATACGATACAACACAGGGAAATGTCGGCTGGCCTGTTTGGAAAAGAAATCGTCCCTTGGATAGAATTAAATAAAGAAGCGTTGCGTGTAAAAAAAAACAAATATAAAGGCTTCAATCTGTATCCTTGGTTTTCTTGCGATATCATCATTAATGAGAAATTGAAGAGAGGAACATTATTATTTGCAACAGACTCTTATTTCAAAAGAACTCATCAAGATACTTTAAAAGGGGCAAAGGGAGCTATATTCCCTTTTGTTCATAATGTTCATAAGCTCATAAATGTTCATTATACGGAAAAATTTTCGATTTTAAAAGACATTGCACAAAATGAGAGGCCAAATATCGTTATTGAAGCCAGTGCTGAAAGAGCTGGATATAATATAACACAGACAGCATTTCCACGTCTTTTGATTGCCGGGGATAAACTTTTAAATGAGTCTCAATTCATCCTATCTCCAAAACTTTATACTCCATCATCAAAACATTTAAATTGTATTTTAGAGCTAAACGGTAATAAGATAGAAGTTTTTGCAAAAAATAATGACCCCATCCTTCATCTTCCAACACAACAGACGAATAAAGATGGTCGTTTTGTAGTGATGGCAAAAATACACTCTCCGGTGAATACAGTTGCCCAGCTATTCTACGCACAAGGAAATGAACAATTTCATGGTACGCGCTCGGTTAGCCAGAAAATTAAAAAAGGTGTAAATTATCTGCACCTTCCGATATACGCCCGATCTAATGAAAAAATCAGGTTGCGTTTTGATCCGGGAATGAAGAAAGAAAAATATACCATTTTCTCTATGCCTGATACCAAAGAGATGTTTGAGGAAAAATTATAATGGTTTTCAGTTCTGTCATTTTTGTGCTTGTTTTTTTACCTATTGTTCTATTGTGTCATAGCTTGTTTTATTTTCACATTCAGAATAAGCGAGAAAAAGAATTTCTCACTTCTTTACTGAATTTATTTTTATTGTTAAGCAGCATTTTTTTCTACGCCTGGGGCGAGCCAAAATTTTTCATTTTATTACTTTTATGTACCTATGTGAATTTTCATGTGGCATTACTTATTCAAAGGGAAAAAAAAGAAGCGAAATTTTTTTTATCAATTGGAGTTGTCATCAATTTAGGATTACTGTCATATTTTAAATATGCCATGTTATTTATTTCACCGGAAATGATAACTGCTTTAAATACGGTTTTGCCTCAATCTTTAAATCTAAAAGGAACCTTTAATATTGCTTTGCCTCTGGGAATTAGTTTTTATACTTTTCAGGCAATGAGCTACTTGATTGATGTTTATAGAAATAAAGTTACAGCATCCCAAAGATTTATTGATTTTGCCTGCTATTTACACATGTTCCCACAATTGGTTGCAGGACCGATAGTTCGATATGCTCAAATTGTAGAAGAGTTAAAGGTTAGAGCACTTAGCATAAATCGTTTTATAGACGGATCCTCCCGCTTTACGATCGGACTTGCCAAGAAAATATTAATTGCTGACACGCTTGGGAAGGTCGCCGACGCAGCATTTACAGTTACCCATGGGGAACTTACTGCTTATGGCGCCTGGGTTGGTATAATCTGTTATACCTTTCAAATATATTATGATTTCAGTGGCTACTCAGACATGGCCATCGGCATGGGAATGATGCTTGGCTTTAGTTTCCCTGAGAATTTTAATTACCCGTACATTGCAAGTAGCATTCAAAACTTCTGGCAACGATGGCATATGTCACTCTCAAACTGGTTTAAGGATTATCTCTATATTTCTCTTGGTGGAAATCGTAAAGGTAAATCCAGGATCTATGGTAACCTTTTTATCGTTTTCCTTCTGTGCGGGTTCTGGCACGGAGCTAGTTGGACGTTTATGGCTTGGGGCGCTTATTATGGTTTCTTTTTAATATTGGAAAAAATATTCCCGGCGGCAATTGAAAAATTACCAAGTACTATTCGTCACTTTTATGTTTTTGCAGTTATTGTTTTCGGTTGGGTGTTATTCCGTTCCGATTCATTTGCTCATGCTTTTTACTATGTAAAATCAATGTTTGGCGCTTATCATGGAAGTTTTCAAATGAATAGAGTATGGATAGAATGGTATGGACATGATGTTACTATTGCACTTATAATTGCGGTCCTTTTTTCTTGTCCTGTATTACCTGCAATTAAAAAGATGATTTCAGAAAAAAACAATAAAATACCCAAAATTGTTTTCGTTGCAATTAATTTTATTAAATATTCTTATTTATTAGCTCTGCTATTGATATGTATGATGCCCCTATTTGGCGCCACATATAACGCGTTTATTTATTTTAGATTTTGAAAATAAAAACATTGCCTAACTTATGTGAACTGGCCTTATTCGTCTTTGTGGCCCTGGAATAAATAAATCCTAAAAGTATTTCAAAAATTTTTCAAGTAGCATAGGCAGGTTCTAATATGGTCTTTCTTTTTTATTTCCAAATTCCAAGTAACTCCAACACACAAAAACTCTGCAATATTCAAAATTAGTCGTGATACCATAAAGTCAATCGAAGCTCAGACTTCCCTTCCAATTTTTCTTTATCCAAGATTAAGTCAGGAGAAATTTTACACATCGTAATTTGTGACCAGAATTGTGTCTTTTTTTTGTTATCCATATTAACTCGAAAGGATTTACAGTGACATCCG
>DNTK01000012.1 GCA_003508755.1 Bacteroidales bacterium
CAATACGTCCGGCTCCCTGCGATATCTCTTCCTGTATACCTCCGTCGGAAATAAACGCATAGGTTTTATGAGACATCCACTCACCAAACCTTGCTGCAAGAAATCGTTCCGAGATAGCAGCCCCTACAGCCATTACATGCCCTTGCCCTAAAGGACCGGAAGTGTTTTCTACTCCGCGTGCAAAATCTTTTTCTGGATGCCCTGGTGTGGGACTTCCCCACTGACGGAAGTTTTTTATGTCTTCGAGGGAATAATTTCCTGTTAAAGTAAGTATAGAATATAGCATGGGCGACATATGACCAGGATCGAGAAAGAAGCGATCGCGATTGCGCCACTCCATATCATTGGGATCCCAGTTTAAAAATTCGCTATATAAAACAGAAATGAAATCGGCTCCTCCCATGGCTCCACCCGGATGTCCACTTTTAGCCTTCTCAACCATAGCTACCGATAGAGCTCGAATGTTATCGGCAGCCAGGCTTTGTAATTGATCCATCGTTATTGTTAATCAGTTAGACATTGATTTGAGCGTGCAAAGATAAAAAGATAGGGCATACAATTTTAATTCTATCGATTTTAAATGTAATTTTGCGGCCAATTAAATTTAAAAGTTTCGCGAATGGCTTTACAATGTGGTATTGTAGGATTACCAAATGTGGGAAAATCAACCCTTTTTAACTGCTTGTCGAATGCAAAGGCTCAATCGGCAAATTTCCCTTTTTGCACCATCGAGCCTAACCTGGGTGTAATAAATGTTCCCGACCAACGGCTTGAAAAACTTGAGAGTCTGGTTGAACCGGAAAGAGTGGTTCCTGCAACCGTAGAAATTGTTGATATTGCTGGTTTGGTAAAAGGCGCCAGCAAAGGTGAAGGGTTAGGCAATAAATTTCTCAGCAACATTCGTGACACGAATGCGATTATTCATGTTCTCCGCTGTTTCGACGATGGTAATGTGGTGCATGTTGATGGGAATATTGATCCTATCAGGGACAAGGAAATTATTGATACCGAACTTCAGCTAAAAGACCTGGAAACCATCGAAAAAAGGATAGATAAGCTCGAAAAGGAAGGAAAAGGCGGCGATAAAACAGTTAAAAAGAAAAAAGAACTTGTCGAACATATTAAATCGGTAATCGAACAGGGAAAAAACGCCAGAAGCATCGAATTCGAAGAACAGGAAGATTTATTAATACAAGATATGCATTTGCTAACAGCAAAGCCAATTCTTTACGTGTGCAATGTGGATGAGGCATCGGTAAGAGAAGGTAATAAGTATGTTGAACAAGTGAAGGAAATGGCAGCAAGCGAGAATGCCGAAGTACTGGTTATCGGCGCCAAAATTGAATCGGATATTGCCGAACTCGAAACCTATGAGGAACGCCAGTTATTCCTCGAAGATTTACAGCTGGCAGAACCCGGGGTAAACAAACTTATCCGGGCAGCCTACAAAATTCTGAACCTACAGACCTTTTTTACTGCCGGCAAAAAGGAAGTACGTGCCTGGACAGTGAAAATTGGCGCATCGGCACCTCAGGCAGCAGGTGTTATTCATACCGACTTTGAAAAAGGATTTATCCGGGCCGAAGTCATAAAGTATGCCGACTATGTCGAACTTGGTTCGGAGCAAGCCTGCAAGGATAAAGGAAAGATGAGTATTGAAGGGAAAGAGTATATCGTCAAGGATGGCGATGTAATGCACTTTCGTTTTAATGTTTAAAGCTTTTTTTGCCTGAGCACACTATTTTATTTAAATCGCTGTTTAATTAGCGAATCACTAGAACCATAAACATGATCAAAATAACTTCAAGGTTAACTATTCTGCTCCTTACACTTTTATGGATATGTTCATCTGTTGCCAATGCACAAGGAAAGAAACTGATGACTCCTGAGCAGCCTAAACTCATTGTCTTGCTGTCGGTATCTCAATTCAGGCATGATTATATTTCACGCTACTGGGATAAGTTTTCCGATAAGGGTTTTAGAAAACTTGTAAACAGGGGAACATATTGCAAAAACACCAGCTACAACTATCTAATCAGCGATAAGGGTGTCGGTACCTCTACCATCGTTACGGGCGCCCAGCCAGCTTCGCATGGAATTGTTGCTGCAAGCTGGTACAGCGATTTAAAAGGACAAATAATTCCTGCCATTTATGACGAAAAAGCAAATACGGTCGGAGGTCCCTTTGAGGCAGGAAAATGTTCTCCACACCAATTACTCAGCAGTACATTTTCTGATGAAATCAACCTTTCAAACAATTTTAAATCGAAAGTTATAGGTGTTTCCCTCGAACCTGCCTCAGCAGTACTAAGTGCCGGTCACACAGCCGATGCTGCTTATTGGTTCGACATACAGAATGGGAATTTTATCAGCAGCAGCTACTACATGGATTCGCTTCCAGGCTGGGTGGAGGAATTTAATGCCAAGGCATTGCCCGATTCTTACATGGAGCAAGACTGGAATTTATTATTGCCATTGAGCGAATACTCTGAAAGCTTACCAGACAATAATGCCTATGAATCGGGATATGACAATGACATTGATTTTCCTTACGATATTTCAGACATAGCCAAAATTTATAATAAAAAAGAACGGTATAGTATATTAAATACCATTCCATCAGGCAATAACCTTGTAAAAGACTTTGCAATTCATGCCATTGTAAACGATTCGCTGGGTTATGATAAGAATACCGATGTGTTGTTTATTAATTTCACAGCTACTGAGCAAATTGGACACCTTTTTGGCCCTCTGTCTGTTGAAATGGAAGATGCAGTACTTCGCCTCGATAAAGAGATTGCACATTTTCTGGAATTTATCGAATCTTATGTAGGTACTGAAAATACCCTGGTGTTATTTACAGCCGAACATGGACTTCCCTATAGTCCTGAATACTTAACCGACCATAAAATACCTTCGGGCTATTTTACCTCTCTAAGTGCCGTATCGCTGTTAAAAAGCTACCTGAATAATGTTTATGGAAAAGGCGATTGGATCAAAGAATACCACACCCAACAAATTTATCTTAATCGCAGCCTGATCGAATCAGCAGATTTAAAATTATCTGATTTTCAAAATGATATTGCCAACCTGATGCTGCAATTCCATGGAGTACAAAATACACTCACAGCTCACTCTTTACAAAATACCGATTACAGTCATGGAGCATTTCATAAGATCCAAAACGGCTACAACCAAAAACGATCGGGAGATGTTATTATTCATCTTAAACATGGTTGGATTGAAAAGCATGGAAGAGAAATTGTTTCCTATGGCACTGACACTCGAATTCCACTGATTTGGTACGGCTGGAAAATCAAACGTAAAACAATTATTTCTCCTGTTGACCTTATTGATATAGCACCCACCATATCAGTGCTGTTGGATATTTCATATCCAAACGCCTCTACCGGAGTTCCGATCGAAGAAATTATTCAGTAAATTGATATATACAATAAAATACTTGTCAGCTTTAAAAAACCTGGCAGGTATTTTTATAGTGACAGAAACATGCATCCCTACGATATGCGTTATTGGGATGCCCGCTTGTCATCCGACAGGATTAGACCAGTGAATTCCTTTTAGCTTCAATCCTGAAGAATCCGGCTAATACAAAAAAACCGGGGAGTAACCACACTCCCCGGTAAACCACAAAACTACTAACTAAACCAACTTGGGCAAAATTTTAATAAGCTTTGAAACTTATATAATTTCTTTCGTTGTATTCTATCTCCTATTACGTCGGTTACCGAAAGGTAGTTATTTATATTAGATTAACAATTGGTTTTATGTGACAAACGGGCGGAAATTATCAACAAAAAATAATGGACGTTTAAAACCAATCCCTTTTCTTAAATGGTAATCGTATTTACTTTTATTTAGAATAAATAAAAACAATGGGCGCCGCGTTTTATGCACCTTTCAGGTAAGATATTGATTTTAATATACGCAGATTAATGCCGTAGAATTTTTGAGAGTATATGAAGTATGTCAATGTTTTTTTCGACTGCATTTCCGACCACTGCTGTATCAGCTCCCGCATCAAAAGCTGTCTTTAATTTTTGGGTTGTATCTAATCCCCCACCAACAATTAACGGAACAGAGATATTCTTTTTAACTTCTGAAATAATCTTTTCGGAAACCGGATTTATTGCGCCACTTCCAGCTTCCAGATAGATGACCTTATTTCCAAGCATTTCGGCCGCCAGGCTTGTGGCAACCACCAGGTCTGGTTTATTCGCAGGAATGGGTCTGGTATTGCTCACATATTCCACCGAACTAACAGTTCCCCCATCAATTAAGACATACCCGGTAGGAATTACTTCAATACCCGATTGCTTGATAAACGGTGCCGCCTGTACATGGTTACCAATAAGGTAGTCAGGGTTACGGCCAGATACCAGCGATAAAAGCAATAAAGCATCGGCTTTATTGCTAAGCTGCAGCAAACTTCCAGGAAAAAGAAGTATGGGTAAATGTGTATGTTTCTTTATGGTTTCAATGGTGGAATCGATAGAGGTTCCCATTAACGAGCCTCCGATAAAAATCATACTTATTCCTGTCTCATTCGCTGCGTGAATGGTTGCGATAATGGCAGAAAGGTTAAGTTTATCGGGATCAATGAGTAAGACTAATTTCTTACCTGGTGCTGCTATTTTATCGTAAAGTGTCATTTATTTCGAGCTGTATACCAGCACATGATCCTTTATGGTAAAATAACGCATTAAGAATTTGTCGTGCCAGAATTTATTATCGACCCATCCATAAATCTCACCACACTCATCCGGCTCAAATGGCTCAAGAGTAAGGTTTTTTCTGAAATTGATATCCTGTTTATCGCATAGTTTATAGAGGGCTTCTTTAGCACACCAATGAATGTACATATGGAATTTCTGTTTTGAAGGATCGTCTACGATGAATTCGTCCTCGTTCAAAAATTTATGAGCCACTTTTTCAATGTTATGCGACATGTATTCCAAGTCGAGTCCTATTTTCTTATTTTTACTGAGCATGATGGCAGTTAAATCGCGCGAATGTGATATACTGATATTCATGTCGGAATTAAAAAGAAAAGGCTTTCGCTGGTCGTTGTAAACAATCTGTGTTGGTTTACCCCGCAACTCCCTCAGTAATCGCCGCACGCTCAGCCACTCTAATTGTCTGTTCTCACTTTTATATTCGTCCAGCTTCTTTTTCTCACCGGGGAAGAAATGAATCTTGGAATACATTTCTTCAAAAGATTCGCTGATTTCCCAAATTCCCAATTGGCAATCGTTGTATACAATTTGATTATAAATTATAGGCATAAAATTTACTTCCAGGAGAGTGATTTTGTCAAATGTACAATATCTTGCTGAAAAAACTCAATGGCAGGGGCAAGAGAATCCTTATTTGGAATTGCCGAGAAGTAAAGTGAACCCGTTAAGAAGTGTCTGGTGCTATCGGTTACAAAGAAAGTGGTGGTTGAAGCCGTATTTCCCGAAAGATTATAAATAATGCCATAAACCTTTTCCTTATGCCCTATGACAATATTTTCTTCAATATCATCTGCCTTAATGATATGTTTATATACAAGTGTTCGGACATCTTCCATATGAATGGCCAGGTTACCATCAAGCTCTTTATAGGTTAGGTAAAGTGTGGCATGGTAGTCGCTAAAGTTAATATTAAACCAGCAGGGCTCTGCAAAAACACCCTCCACTTGTTTTATTTCACCATATACAGGATATTCGAAGGTATAGGGGCAGGAACTATCGTATACCTGGTATTTTTTCTCGGGCAAAGATATTCTGAAATAACCGCGAGGTTTAGGCGTAGGAGATTGAACGCAAGAAAATATAAATATAGAAAGTATGAATAACAATATTACCTTTTGAACTCTCATTCTGCCCTATCTTTTTATATGAACATGTATACGTATTATTCTGCGGTTATCTACCTCAAGGACTTCGAATACGAAATTTTTATAGGCTAATTTGTCTTTTACCTGAGGTATTTCTCCTCTTAGTTCAAGAATAAGACCAGCAAGTGTATCAGCATCACCTTTCACTCTGTCAAATACATCATCATTCACATTGGCAACTTTGTAGAAATCGTTCAGAAAAGTCTTCCCCTCAAAAATAATGTTATTATCATCGATTTTTGTGTAGGGTAATTCTTCGGCATCTGACTCATCTGTAATTTCTCCAACTATTTCCTCAAGAATATCCTCTAAAGTTACTATACCGGATGTACCGCCATACTCATCCACCACAATGGCTAAATGTATGTGCTTTAGCTGGAATTCTTTAAGTAAATCATTTATTTTTTTACTTTCTGGTACGAAATAGGGTTCGCGAATAAGCTTTTGCCAGGTAAAATCGCTGGGTTTATTGAGATGAGGTAATAAATCTTTAATATAAAGTATTCCATTAATTTTATCAAAGCTTTCCTCATATACCGGTATTCGGGAGTATCCCGATTCGTTAGCAATGGTTAATAGTTCATTGTATGGGGTTACCACATCTACACCAACTACATCCACCCGTGAACGCATAATTTCGCTTACATCGATGTTACCGAATTTAACAATCCCTTTTAAAATGTTCTTTTCTTCCGTTAAGGAAACTTCTGTAAGTTCGAGTGCATCCGAAAGTTCATCGATAGATATATTGCTTTTTTTCCTTTGGAGCTTCTTATTAATTAGATGGGTTGAGTTGATTAGAACTGAGCTAACAGGCCAGAATAATTTAGTAAATACGGCCAGCCAGGAAGATGTAAAGCGAGCAAAACTTATTGCATAGCGGTTGGCATACACTTTTGGCAAAATTTCACTAAAAAAGAGTATTAAAAAGGTGATGGCAACAATTTGTATGGTAAATCCCAGCCAATCCGGTATGGTGCTAAACTCGAAAATCTGCGACGTAAGGAAGGTGGATAATACTACAATGCCAACATTCACAAAATTATTGGTTACCAGTATGGTTGCCAAAAGTCTCTCTGGTTGCTCGATAAAGTGTATGACCCTTTTACTTGCCCGTGAAGTGCTATCTCTTAGTTTTTCCAGTTCGTTGGGTAGCATGGAAAAGTAGGCTACCTCGCTCCCCGATACCAATGCCGAGACAAAAAGTAAGAATACAACCGTTACTAACCCCACCATTACTCCTAAATCAATGCTATCGGGCTGAAAAATGGTTAACAACGAAAAGAAACTCTGAATAGGTTCTGAATCTTCCAAGGTTAATTTTTATTGTTGAATTTTAGAAGGGTAGATCGTCTTCGGGTTCAGGTTCATTCGCCGGAATAGAGTTTGTCGATTCCTGTGAACTCTGATTATTACTTGACATTCCGGCATCCGAAGCGGAGGTGTTTTCTCCCTTTCGCCCTAACATCTGCATTGTATCTGCAACAATTTCTGTTGTGTACCTTTTATTGCCATCCTTATCGTCCCAGGAACGTGTTCGAATGCGGCCTTCTATAAATAATTGCTGGCCTTTGCGAACGTATTTCTCTACAACCTCAGCCAACCCTCTCCAAACAACAATGTTATGCCATTCTGTTTGGGTAACCTTTTCTCCGTCGCGGTTTTTATAGGTTTCGGATGTAGCAAGACTAAAATTGGCAACAGGTGTTCCTGCTTCTAAGTGACGGACTTCGGGATCATTCCCTACATTACCTACTAGGATGGCTTTATTTACTGACATATATAATTTTGTTTGTCGTAAAAGTACAAAATAATTTTGATTACAAAATTTTATATTTTGTCTCGAACAGGGTATGAAAACTGGTGTCAGATACCATTTTCCTCAAGGTAACGGGTTATTAGTCTGGGCATTGCATAACTTTGAATTTCTTCTTCAGGAATGCAGGTAAATCCATTTATTTTTATCGGTTCGGCTATGGTTAAATGCACAAAACGCCCGATTAATATCTGATGTGAAAGAATGTGTTTAAATTCAACAGAAATCGAATTGATGGCATAATTGACCGGTTTGGTTGACAGTTTATCCTGAATTTTTGCGGGGAGTTGTTTATCCATTACGCGTTTTTCTGTTTCAATGCAAGGAAATTGATACAATCCCTGCCAGATATCATTCATTTCGCGCTTCTCGATACAAACAGTGCCTGTATATTTAATGACTAAAAAATACAGAAATCGCTTCTGCTGTTTAGTTCGCTTATGCTTAACAGGGAATTTTTGCATGCTATTGTTGTTGTATGCTATGCACTTCTCAGCAAGCGGACATTCACTGCAATTAGGTTTATTAGGTATACAAACAGTGGCTCCCAGCTCCATCATGGCCTGATTATGCTCTGCAGGCTCCTGTATATTCAATACCTCATTAGCAATTTCTAAAAACTCTTTTTTTCCTTTGCTGCTGTCAATAGGGGTATCAATAGCAAAATATCGTGATAATACTCTGTATACATTTCCGTCAACTACCGCATGTGCTTTATTGAAGGCAAAAGAGGCAATGGCAGCTGCGGTATAATCGCCAATACCTTTTAGTTTTTTAAGCTCCAAAAAGTCCTCCGGAAAATTACCGTTTAGATTCTGAGCAATGTACTTTGCAGTTTCGTGCAGGTTTCGTGCACGCGAATAATACCCCAAGCCCTGCCATAGCAGCAATACTTTATCGATATCGGCTTCTGCAAGTTTAAAGATTGTGGGAAAGTGTTCAACAAACTTGATATAATATTGAAGCCCCTGTTCTACTCGTGTTTGTTGAAGGATGATTTCAGATAACCATATTTTATAGGGATCAGTTGTCTGTCGCCATGGTAATTCACGTTTTTTAGCCTTATACCATTTAAGCAGGTGAGTCATTTAAATAAGGGTATGCAATCAATTAAATTTAAAAGAAATAACAAAATAACTACAAATGTGTTTCGATAATCAACAGAAATAATTTATATTTGCACTCCATAAATTTAAGAATACGTAAATAACTGATAATTAAAGCGTTTAAAAAATGACCAAAGCAGATATTGTAAACGAGATTTCTAAGAACACCGGTATTGAAAAAATAACTGTTCAAAAAACAGTTGAATCTTTTATGGAAGTTGTAAAAGAGTCACTTACGAAAGAAAAAAATGTATACTTAAGGGGCTTTGGTAGTTTTATCATCAAGAAAAGAGCTCAAAAAACTGCCAGAAACATTTCTAAGAATACGACTATCATTATCCCTGAGCATTTTATACCTGCGTTCAAGCCTGCTAAAACATTTGTTAACAAGGTGAAAAACAACGTAAAGAATTAATTTTAATAAAAATATATAAGCTATGCCAAGCGGAAAAAAAAGAAAACGTCATAAGATGTCTACGCACAAGCGTAAGAAGCGTCTTAGAAAAAACAGACACAAGAAAAAGAAATAATTTTATAGGAAATTACCACTTTTCAATAGCCTAAAGCCTGTCATGGCTTTAGGTTTTCTTCTCTATTCTTTTTTAGCCCACTGCCAACTTTTATAAGTTAAATTTCTTGATATTGTGAGCAAAGAACTGGTTATTGATGTAAAGGCCAATGAGATCGATATTGCTCTACTTGAAAATAAAAAGCTCGTCGAATTAAGTAAAGAGGAAAGCAATCCGAAATTCTCTGTTGGCGATATTTATTTGGGCAAAGTAAAAAAAATTATGCCGGGGCTGAATGCAGCCTTTGTTGATGTAGGTTACGAAAAAGATGCATTTCTGCATTACCTTGACCTTGGCCCTCAATTCCGATCTCTACAGAATTACCTGCAGAGTGCCTTGGGGCGCAAGGGTAAATTATCTTCGATGCAGAAGTTTAAGCGTGTATCCGATATCGACAAAAACGGTAAAATTAATCAGGTACTGGCTGCCGGACAATATGTCTTGGTTCAGGTCGCCAAAGAGCCCATTTCTACCAAAGGACCCCGATTAACTTCCGAGATTGCCATTGCAGGTCGCAATATGGTATTGATGCCATTTAGCGACAAGGTTTCGGTATCGCAGAAGATTGAATCAAACGAAGAGAAAAAAAGGCTTAAAACTCTTATTACAAGTATTAAGCCGAATAATTACGGAGTGATTATTCGCACGGCCAGCGAAGGTAAAATGGTGAAAACCCTTGATGAGGAACTTCGTGGCCTGGTAAAAAAATGGGAATCGGCTTTTGATAAAATGAAAAATGCCAAACCCCCTCAATTATTTATAAGTGAACTCAACCGTACTTCAGTAATTTTGCGGGATGTGTTAAATGTAGGGTTTAATCACATACATGTGAACGACGAGGCGCTATCAAGGGAAATAAAGGAATACATTAGCACTATTGCCCCCGAAAAGGAGAAAATTGTTAATTATTTCAAGGGCAGCAATCCGATTTTTGAAAAATTCGGGGTTCTCAAACAGGTAAAAGCTTCGTTTGGAAAAACCGTTTCTTTTAAAAGTGGTGCTTACCTGATTATAGAGCATACTGAAGCACTGCACGTTATTGATGTTAACAGCGGTAACAGGGCTAAAAACGTAGACAATCAGGAAACAACCGGACTAGAGGTTAACCTTGCTGCCTGTGACGAAATTGCCAGGCAATTACGTTTACGTGATATGGGCGGTATTATTGTAGTGGACTTTATTGATATGCAGCAGCAAGAGAACAAAATAAAAGTTTTTGAGCGTATGAAAGCTGCGATGGAGCCGGACAGAACCAAACACTCTATCCTGCCCCTCAGTAAATTTGGCCTTATGCAAATTACACGCCAGCGAGTGCGCCCTGAGATGCACATCAACACCCGCGAAACCTGTCCCACATGCGACGGAACCGGTGAAATATCACCCAGTGTGCTGATAATTGAGCGCATTGAGCATCAACTCGCCGAACTCTCCGATAAATATAAAAACCGGGGTCTTTCAATTCGGGTTCATCCTTTTATTGCTTCTTACATTAATAAGGGTTTTCTAAATTCTATAAAAAGAAAATGGAGCAGAAAATACGGAAAGAAAATAACCATTACCCCAATAAGCTCTTACGATTTCTTAGAGTTTCGTTTTTATGATAACAAAGGAGAAGATATCAACTAACTCAAACGGTTTCTTTATACATAGAACACTAAAAATAT
>DNTK01000301.1 GCA_003508755.1 Bacteroidales bacterium
ACATGTAATCGTTGGTTTTTGCTGGTTCGAAAAGCCAGGTCAGCTTCATTACAGATCTCCAATGCTTTAAAAATGAATCTATTATCGCATTTTGAAGCCTGTTCGAGGTATTTCTGTTTGATACTATCGCCCACCTCCAGCAATTGCACTGTTGTTTCTGCCTTGCATACAAGCAAGTCGCGTAAATGCCGGCTTAAGCCATTTAGAAAATTATGGGCATCAAAACCTTTTGCCAGTATTTCATCGAAAAGCAAAAGGCACTTTGAAATGTCATCGGTCAGAAAGGCATCCGTCAGGGCAAAATAATACTCATAATCAAGAATATTTAAATTGTCAATAACCGCACTATAGGTAACCTTACCATTAGAAAAGCTTACCACCTGGTCAAAAACAGACAATGCATCACGCATTGCTCCATCGGATTTTTGCGCAATAATGTTTAAGGCTTCTTCTTCAACCTCAACCGACTCTTTTGATGCAATTTGGGTCAAGTATTCTATCGTATCCTTAATTTGTATGCGATTAAAATCATAAATCTGACAACGTGATAGAATAGTGGGCAGTATTTTATGCTTTTCGGTAGTGGCTAAAATAAAAATTGCATGCTTAGGTGGTTCTTCCAACGTTTTAAGAAAAGCATTAAAAGCCGATTGCGAAAGCATATGAACCTCGTCGATAATATAAACGCTGTATTTACTTACCTGAGGTGGAATACGCACTTGCTCAATCAGGTTTCGAATATCGTCAACAGAATTATTCGATGCAGCATCCAATTCATGAATATTATAGGAGCGGTTTTCGTTGAAACTATTACACGATTCACATTTGTTGCATGGCTCTGTTTCTGTAGTAAGATTTTCACAGTTAATTGTCTTAGCAAAAATACGTGCACACGTTGTTTTTCCCACTCCACGGGGACCACAGAACAGATAAGCCTGGGCCAAATGCTCTGTTAGTATGGCATTCTTAAGGGTAGCCGTTGTACTTTTTTGTCCAACTACCGAAGCAAAAGTGGAGGGCCTGTATTTTCTTGCTGAAACAATAAAATCCGACATGCTAAAATCTTTGATTCACAAATATACTTATTAAAATGTTGACACAAAGTATCCCCTGCTTATAGTAATGTAATACAAGTGTTAACGTGCTGTTAATTAGGAGTTAAATAAGTTATTAACGATTATCAACACAAAAAAAGTACAGTGTGTATTTTTATTTTTGGTTGATATTTCCGTAATTTTGCCCACTGTTTATCTAAAAAACCGTTAAGCGAAAAAAATTACCATAAAACAAACCTAAATACCAACAACAACCTAATGATGAAAATTGACTCGTACGACAAGGTAGTAAAATGGTCCTACAAACTTGCCAGTTTGTGGATCAAGGAACACCTTGTGCCATTGGGTATAAACTCATCCCGTAAGTTTGACACCTACAAAAGAGAAGGCAAATATTTGCCAAAAACATTCCCAAGAAAACCAGACGAATATTTTAAAAAGAGTGGCGTTTGGAAGGGCTGGAGCGATTTCTTTGGAAAAGAAGGAGTACATGCCGAGAAGGAATATTACCCTTATCAGCAGGCTTCGATTGTTTGCAAGCAAATGGGCATTAAAAACTCCATAGAATACCGTACCTGGGCCAAACGCCCTGATAAGCTTCCGGCACGACCTGATCAGTATTACAGAAATGAATGGAGTAGCTGGAAAAGTTTTCTGGGCGAACATTATGCCATTCCCAAGCGGCAGGTTTATTCAAAACTTAAAGAGAGCGATGTTCGAATAATAAAACATCAACTCAAGCTAGGTGTATCGGGTGCTGCTCTGGCCAGAACTTTTGGAGTATCAGAGATGCAGATTAGCCGAATTAAAAAAGGAGAAAACTGGGCAGAAGTATAAGTTTAGAAACAGATTATTCTTCTAGCAGCTTTTCAAGCATTTCATTAATATCCTGTTCTGTTTTTACTTTATAAAACAGTTTTACAAGCCTCGAGCAATACACAACTATGTTTTTGCTAGAGAACAAGATTGTCAGGATTAACTCACTGTTTTTACCACTAAGCTTTTGTGATGTGGCCCATTTTATTTGCCGCGAAATGCCTTTCTCGATTTCTTTAATCAGTGTTTTACGTTCTTTTTTGAATTCAGCATAATCGTCGTGGGTTATTACATCAAGCTTTAAGCGATTAAGAAAATGCTCCATGAAGTTTTTGATTTCTTCTTTGCTAATAAGAAGTAAATCGCGTTGTTCCTTATACAGATCGGGATGAAGGTTACTAACATGGCGTTCACTCATTCTAATAATTGAGCTAAGATCATCCAGAAGATTATCCTCCATGTCGTATATCATCATAAGAATTTTACCCCCTTCGCGATATTCTTCGGGCACTTCTTTTATTTGCTGCGTTAGTTTAACTTTATAAAGATCGTTTGTTGATTCTATATCGTTTAGCTGACTGGTAATTTTCGCCAGTGCACTTCGATCTTTTTGGATTAAAGCATCAATTACATCACTGTAAGCCGTTTCGAACCTGTCAAGGATTAGCGATAGCTTTTCCCTTACTTCAAACTCGATTTCCATAAAATCAGATTTGAACCAATTATCGGCTAGTTCAAGATTGATTTCAGCCTTGTAGNNCGTATGTCTGTAAAAGATAAAGCTTTTAAATATGAGCAGTATTGCTATTATTACCAATCCAATAAGTGCATAGATCTTAAAATTAATAAGAAGGGAAGCAAAAATCATTGAAACTGTCAGGGCAATAATGGCTGTAAGAAACCAGCCTCCAATTACTGTAAGTACTCCGGAAACCCGATAAACTGCAGATCCCTGTCCCCAGGCTTTATCGGCAAGCGAGGTACCCATAAGTACCATAAAAGAAACAAACGTTGTAGAGAGCGGTAACTTGTTATAAGTGGCAACCAATATTATACCGGCAGCGACAATAAGGTTAACAGAGGCACGAACTAAATCAAATGCTGGCTTATCTGCTGGATCAAGAACATAATCCTGGCTATTATCGAGAAAACGGTTTCTTATTTTTGTCTTTAAGCGTTCAGGCAGTACAGAAGAGACAGCTGCACTCATGGACATTACTCCTTTTACTACTCCTCGAGATATTTCATTGGCTTTGAATCGTTCAGCTCCTTCATCCTGTCTTCCTAAATTTACGGATGTTTGCACAACCGATCTGGCTTTCTTTGATGTCCACAGCGTAATTGTCATAACAACACCGGCTGTAAAGAGAAATATAGGGTTTGTTTGAACAGGTTTGGATAGGGATTCCATCAAATAGTTTTCTGCCTCAATTCCAGAATCTCTCCAATGCATAAATGAATCGAAACTGGCAATGGGCACTCCGACGAAATTCACTAAATCGTTGCTTGCAAATGCCATAGCTAATGCAAAGGTTCCAAGTAAGGTGATAAACCGATAAACACTAAATCCCTTCCTTCCTATCAAAAACTGAAATGCTATAAAAGCCAGCAAAAAGCTAATCAAACTTATTAATCCTGCTTTTTCCTTAATGAGTAGAAGTGTTTCTGTTTTTATATAGGGAATACCTTTTAGTCCTTTTAGAACTACAAATGCAACAATTAATGCTACCGAAGCTGCGCCAAATACAGAACCAAAACTGCGCATGGTTTTTTTGTATTCGAACGATACTATCAGGCGGGTTATGTATTGAACTATCCAGCCAAGTACAAATGCCACTATAACGGAAACAAAAATCCAAACAATAATTAGTATTGCTCTTGAACCATTTATATAATCACCCCAATGAACAATTGATTCGCCCTTTCCAAGTACCGAAAAAAAGAAAATAGCTATAGCAGCACCTAGTAGCTCAAAAACTATCGACACTGTTGTTGATGTGGGCAATGCAATAGAATTATAGAAGTCTAAAAGTATTATATCGGTAAGCATTACAGCAGCAAACAAAAACATAATTTCCTCTACGGAAAAAAACTGGGGATTAAAAACTCCTCTTCTGGCTACCTCCATCATTCCGCTCGAAAAAACCGAACCAAACATAATACCAATGCTGGCAACAATCATAATTCTTTTAAAGGTGCCTGCTCTTGCTCCAATAGCTGAATTCAGGAAATTAACTGCATCGTTGCTTACACCCACAATTAGATCTGTGATGGCAAGCAAAAACATAAGAACTACTATAAATATAAAAATAGACTCCATTTAAACGCAAATAATCAATTTGATGCCAAATATAATTACTTGCAGGAAACAAAAGCAGATTGCAATTTTAAATTATTGTAACCATTCAAAAAAAATGAAAGGTGAAATTATGCCCAAGAATGTATATTAATTTAGTAAATACCAATAAAGAATATGGTATTTTACACTATCAGAATTGGTTTTTGTTGTAATACGTTAAACAATTTTATAGCTTTATATAACTATTTCGAAATGCGTTTTTCAACTAAAATCTACATCTAATGAGTAACAATATCCAACAAAATGCTGGTAGCAATGCCATCTATGGCCTGGGCCTTATTGGTGCCGCTATCTATTACATTTCTGCTGCCACTAGCTTTATTGGTGGCGTTATTGGTTTTCTAAAAGCATTGGTTTGGCCGGTATTTCTTGTTTATGAGGCATTCAAAGCATTAAATTAAAAGTAGATAAAAAAATATCCTTTATGCCCTACTTTTTTATTGCTAATATTAAGATTATTGACTCTGTAGAATATCAGAAGTATATCAACGAAGCTGAAAAAGTATTTAAGCAATACAATGGTAAATATTTGGCTGTAGAAGATACCCCTCTTATTTTAGAGGGTTCTTGGGACTATACCAGAAAAGTAGTTATTCAATTTGATTCGCAATTAGAATTTAAAAACTGGTACCATTCGCGAGATTATCAGAAAATATTAAAGCACAGGCTGGAAGCAGCAAAATGTGATACAGTTCTGGTAAAAGGACTTTAATCCCATTTCATGAACACACTAAATATCCTTTGGACCTCCGACAATAAAGACACAGCAATTAATATGATTGCTATGTATGCCATTAACGCTAAAAAAGAGAGATGGTGGCAACATGTAAATGTAATTATCTGGGGAGCCTCAGCCAAACTGGTTGCTCATGATAATCAGGTAAAACAGAAATTGCGGAAATGTTGAATCAGAATGTAAATGTAGAAGCCTGCAAGGCTTGCGCTGATAATTATGGTGTTAGCCAAATACTTCTAAAAGCAGGTATTACAGTACGGTATTGGGGAGAACTTCTTACAGAGCTATTAAAATCAAATGAAAAACTCATTACTATCTGATGAATTGATTCAAATTTGCAAATGAATAAAACAATACGAAAAATCACCATGTATTTGGGATTGCTCTATGCCTTTCTCGCATTTGAGCATGGCTTGTTTGCTTTCCTCCAGGGGAATAAGAGCATTATGGGTTATATAATACAAACTATTGGCAGTGAATACCAGCAATGGGAACATGGCAATCAGGAGGCATTTACCCTAATTCCCAACTATTTTTATTCCGGTTTAGCTGCTATAGTACTAAGCTTTTTTGCCGCAATCTGGTCACTTAGAAACCTGGAAGCCAAATATGGTAGTCTCATTTTCATTATACTCTTTATGCTGCTTACGCTTGTTGGCGGAGGTATCAGTTTCATACCCTTTTTCCTATTTACCTGGGCTTATTCCACCCGAATAAACGGGTCCCTTAAATGGTGGAAAGATTTTATGCCTGACAAGTTCTCAAAAGGTATTGTAAAACTCTGGCCCTATTTATTGTCGGTCGTTTTCATTTGTTGGGCCTTAGCAATTATGATAACAATTTTCGGATATTACCCTGGGAAAGCGCTGGAGGAGGAATTACTTACAAAGAAATTTTCCTTGCTGTTTACTGCCTTTATTTTTATTCACCTTACCTACATTTCGGGAATTGCAGCCGATATTGAAGCAAAAGAATCCTAAACGTATTTAATCATGGCTAAATCGAATAATAACCAAAAGTCGAACAATAATAAATTTGCGAGAACCATAGCACTGGGAGTTTCCATTATAACGATTATCACATTTTCCATCGCACTTCTCGCTGTTCCAATTTCTGGTCCGTTTTGTTTTGGCGACTGCATTGAATATCCATATGTTGATGATATTATCAACCAATATCCACATGATTATTTCTGGATGTTTCCTGCCATATTACTCACCTTATTTTATCTCGCGATAATAATCACTCTGCACCATATTACTTCTTCCGAAAAGAGAATCTATAGTCTGCTGGCCGTGAGTCTTGCCATTCTATCGACTGGTATACTTGCTGTAAATTATTTCGTTCAGGTTTCTATCATTCAGCCTAGTCTATTAAATGGCGAAACCGAGGGGATTGCTTTATTTACTCAATACAACCCCCATGGTTTATTTATTGCGCTGGAAGAAATAGGATATATTATTATGAGTATCTCGTTCCTTGCGATAGCGCCAGTTTTTTCAAAAAATAATCGGCTGGGCAAAGCAATAAAAACAACCTTATTTTTAGCCTTTGGCTTATCTGCGTTGAGCTTGATTTATGTAATAATAAGATACGGTCTTAAAAGAGAGTACATTTTTGAAGTTTATATTATTACCATCAACTGGTTATGCCTCATTTTTGTTGGCTTCCTGCTTTTCAGGTTTTTCAAAACAAAAGAGGTCGAATAATTATTTACATATTCGAAGGCTAATTGTTTGAATAATACGATTATTAGATTATCTTTGCGCCTCGAAAAAAACAAAATTTTATTAATTAATTTATTTAGAAATGGTAAACAGATACGAAACCGTTTTCATTGCTACTCCCGTTTTGTCTGAGGCTCAGATGAAGGAAGCGGTTGAAAAGTACAAAAAGCTTATTACCGACAAAGGTGGCAGCATTGTACAC
>DNTK01000300.1 GCA_003508755.1 Bacteroidales bacterium
ATTCTATGATGAGAAAATACTTGGGAGTAATATGGTGCCAGTATGCAGCAGAAAACTAAAAGGCGAAATGTTACAAAAATATGTAGAAAGAGGCGATATTGTTTATTTTGGTATTGACGAAACAGAGTTCCACAGAGCAGGCAGAATAAATATGATTTATACTGGCTTTGGTGTTTGGTCAAAGTTCCCACTGATAGAGCAGAAAATAACAAAAGAGCAAGTAAAAGAAAAAATAAATGAAATAGGTATAGAAATCCCTGTAATGTATAAAATGGGATTTAAGCACAACAACTGTTCCGGTGGCTGTGTGAGGCAGGGTAAAGCAAGTTGGAAGTTATTACTTGAAACAATGCCAGATGTTTATGCAGAAAGGGAAAGGCTTGAAAGGGAGTTTTCAGAGAAAGCAGGTAAAAAGTGTACCTTCCTGAAAGGTGTTTCTTTGCAGCAGGTACGAGAGGCAATAGAAATGCAGCCCGATTTATTTAATGATGAAGACTTAGATGGCATTGATTGTATGGGATTTTGTGAAAATATGTTTTAAGGAGTTGTAATTAAATGACAAGGGCAGAACTTGAAAAGGTTATTGAAATTGTAAACAAAGAACTTAGAATTTTTAACGAACGTGAATTATCTAAAATAATGGAGTCCGTGGTATTAGAGCGAGCAGAAAAAGATGGACTTATCGAGGTAGACGGAAAGAAGCATGAGACAAGGCCGGAGGATCACCCAGACTTCGTGGGCGAACTTTTTGGTGGCCTCCAGGACAAAGATGCGTAAGGAGCATAAAATGAAAAAGACAATTATTATTTTAATCGTATTAGCAGTAGCAAAAATGGCATTCGCAGATGGTTTTTGGCTCGACCATAAAATGGTCTTTCAGCAATGGGTAATGTCACTCGATATGGCAATTGACAGATCGGCATCCTTTAATTGTGATACTTCTATCAAGTTCAAAAAAGAAGTCACAACAATAGACATGTATTTTAACGGAGCACTGTATCGCAATTACATTGAGTTTGATGACAAGAACCGGGAGACATTACTAGCAGTAGTATCAAAGTATAAAGAATGGACGGAACTGGCAAAAGAGAATGGAGTTACAGACCTCAATAAGACAATCGATACAACCACGGCAAGGATAGGATGGTGCTACATCAACAATACAAATGAGTGGTATAGTGACATGAGTGTTACAGTACGCTATCAGTTTATACTGACAGAAAGTGGTCTGCCTTTTATTGCAGTTTATTTTGGAGAAGCAAAGGCATCATCGAATGAGTATTGCACAAACAACATCGACCCTTTTCTGCTATTTGAAGAGCAAATACTATTGCTTGAAATAATCATGAAAGACGAGAACATTGAAGAGTTCAAGCAGAAAAACCTCGAAGCAAAATCAACAGACGACATGTTTCAGTAGGGGGGATTGTATGAAGAAAAAAAAAGACAAAGCAATAATATTATATGTACTGGCTTGCATTGCATGGGTGCTTTTAATAATGGCAGTTACAGTTACAAATGCATCATGCAGTATGCCTACCGAGCTGATCCAGTATGACAATTATCAGTTGGAGAAGTGCGGAAGGGGGGAGCAATGATTTACTGTGGCATCGATCCTGGAAAAAAGGGAGCAATATCGCTGATAACTGACGTTGGAGCATTTGGTGTCTGGGATATGCCGTTGCATGACAATGGCGAGATTGACGTAATTGAGTTGGCAAAGATACTAAAAAAGCGGCCAAATATCGTCTACATCGAAAAGGCACAGGCCATGCCGAAGCAGGGTGTGTCATCCACCTTCAACTATGGCAAAGGCTATGGCAAGGTCCTGGGCTTATTAGAACTGCTTGGCCTGCCGTTTGAAGAGATAAGGCCAACCGTATGGAAAAAAGCAATGGGCTTATCAAAAATGCCAAAAGCAGAATCGGTTAAATTAGCCGGGCAGTTATTCCATGGAGCAGATTTGAAGACCAAAAGAGGAAGGTTGCTTGACGGTAGAGCAGAAGCCCTCCTCCTGGCCGAATACTGTTGCAGGTATTGTGACCCGAAAGCATTCACCCATACCGTAGAGCACAAACCAATAATCTGTTATCGATAGGAGTTGTAAATGTATATTGGCAATTGTATTGTCTGTGGCAAAGAGATCCGCAGTGCTAACCGAAGGTTTCATTGCTCTGACTGTTATAGTAACTTTGACTTTTATGGAAATGATATTGCATCTATTAGATTATATATTAACGAGATTATTGCCGAAGCAAATGATTTACTAAAAAAAATTGAGGTAGTGGCATCCGGGTACCAAGTAACTTATAATTTACAATTGGAGCAATCTTGCTCAAATAAAAACTGGTACAGGCTTGACATGCCTTGTCTTGAAAAGGTGCCAAGGAGTCCTGGAGCAGTTGACGAAAAAGCCAAATTATGATACAATAACATAAATTGGTATTGATAAGGACTCGACACCCTTTATCTGTACAGATTAGGTATATAGACCGAACTGGTTTGCATGGTGTCGAAATAGTGCAGATTGGTTCGGTCTTTTTTATTGGAGGTAATAATGCAATGGTTTAAGCATGATGCTGATGCAAGCAATGATGCAAAAATTAAAAAACTATTATTGAGACATGGAGCAGAAGGATATGCAATTTACTTTCACTGTCTTGAATTGATAGCAGGGGACATATCTGAATCAAATATAACTTTTCAACTTGAACATGACAGTGAGATAATAGCAGACAATTTAAAGATTAGAGGTACGGCAGAAAAATCAGGCATTGAACTTGTAGAGGATTCAGTTAAATACATGGTCGAATTAGGATTATTTGACCAAATAGACAATCGGATATTCTGCTTTAAAATGCTAAAAAGGCTCGATACATCTATGACTTCAAGCCCAAAAATGCGTACTATCATAAAGAGTGCGAAGCAAAATCATGACTCAATCATGACTACATCATGTAAGAAGAGAATAGAACAGAATAGAATAGAACAGAATAGAAT
>DNTK01000385.1 GCA_003508755.1 Bacteroidales bacterium
TACTTTACCATCGAAGCTAAGGGGGGAGAAGTGCTTATCGTGAAGGGGTATGCAGGTACAGGCAAAACAAGTACTTTAAGTGCTTATGTTCGCATGTTACGTAAACATGGATACAAAACTGTATTGCTCGCCCCAACAGGTAGGGCAGCAAAGGTGTTTTCGATGTATGCCGGGCAAAATGCCTATACGATTCATAAAAAAATTTATCGACAGACTTCCTCAAAAGATGGTTTTGGCAGATTTGATCTGGAAAAAAACTTACATACCCGTACCTTCTTTATTGTCGATGAAGCTTCGATGATTTCAAATACCAGCTACGAAGGCAGTGTTTTTGGCACCGGAGCATTGTTAAGCGACCTGCTTGATTATATCAGCAATGATAAAAACTGCAACCTGATACTAGTCGGCGATACAGCACAATTACCTCCGGTAGGTTTGCCGCTTAGTCCGGCATTAATGCTCAACGAGATTAATTCTTTCGGTAGAAAATCTGATGAATGTACCTTGGATCAGGTAGTTCGACAGGCAAAAGATTCTGGTATTGTGCATAATGCCAGTTTTATCAGAAACAAAATTGATAAAAACGATACTACCTTGCCTTTATTCGATCTCATGGATTTTAAGGATATCATTCCATTGCCCGGTAACGAACTCATTGAGTGTCTTAGCGAAAGTTATGATGGTTGCGGTATTGAAAACACGCTGGTAGTATGTCGATCAAATAAGCGAGCCAACAAGTATAATCAAGGTATACGCAGTCAAATTTTATGGCGCGAAGAAGAATTAACTCCCGGAGATTTACTCATGGTAGTAAAAAACAACTATTTCTGGTTAAAAGAATTTCCAGAGGCCGATTTTATTGCAAATGGCGATATTATTGAATTAAAGCGTGTACATAAATATGTTAATTTATATAACATGCGGTTTGCGGAATGTACAGTCCGTTTGGTCGATTATGACTTAGAAATAGACACGATATTATTACTTGATGCCTTACACGCTGAATCAGCCGCACTTTCCAGTGAAAAAAACAAAGAATTTTTTTATACTGTATTAGAAGACTTTTCTGAAATAAAACCACGAAAAAAGCAGTATGAAAATGTGCGCAATAATAAATTTTTTAATGCCCTGCAGATAAAATATGCCAATGCAATTACCTGCCACAAAGCACAGGGCGGACAATGGAAGGAAGTATATATCGATGCAGGATATTTAACCGAAGAAATGATTGATAGAGAATACCTTCGCTGGCTCTATACGGCATTGACCAGGGCAACTGAAAAAGTTTACCTGGTAGGGTTTAAGGATGAGTATTTAAAATAAAAACAGGAGTACAAAGTTGCACTCCTGTTTCTTGTATCATTTTTCCTTAGCACTCATTTTTTATTTTGACTTCTCCTCAGCCAATTTCAGTGCTTCGTAAACATTTACCAAACCTCCTGAAACAGAAAGTGTGCTAAATTTAACTTTTTCAGCTTCTTTTCCTCTTGTTCCGGGTAGGGTAACCGTATAATCTTTCTTGAGCGAGGATTCCATGATTATCTCTTTTAGCTGAGCTGCAGTCAGATTAGGGTAATAAGATTTAACAAGTGCAGCAACACCCGATACAACCGGAGCAGCAAAGCTGGTTCCGCTGGCAATATCATAGGTGCTTTCTGGTGCCAGGCAAATCATATCATGACCAGGAGCAAATACATCAACATGAGCAATGCCGTAGTTTGAAAATCCTGCTACGAGTTTCTTTTTCTTTGTGGTGTAAGCAGAAGCTCCGATAGTCATCCAGTTGTTGGCCAGCACCTTATTTTCAGCGTCAAACTTATTTGGAAAATTATCTTCAATATCGATGTTTTTACCGTCGTTTCCGGCTGCATGTACCAAAAGCACATCGTTCTCATCGGCCATCTTAACAATTTTATCCACGAATTCTTTTTGTGGAGAGAAACTCTTACCGAAACTCATATTAATAATTTCAGCACCGTTATCGATTGCGTATTTAATGGCATTGGCAACATCTTTGTCCCACTCATCGCCATCGGGCACAGTTCTAATACCCATAATTTTTACGTTATCAGCAATTCCATCAATACCTATGCCGTTATTTCTAACCGCACCTATAAAGCCGGAAACTCCGGTTCCATGGCTTGGATCTTCACCTTCAATATCGTTGTTACCATATGGTTCTGTATTCCATTTGTATTCGTCATCGCCTATTACTTCGCGCGCCATGAATTCAGTGTTGTAATGGTAATTCAAACGTCCTTCGAAGTATTCCATATACTCGTCAAGGTCACTCTCACCTAAACCACGCATTTTAATCATGGCCATCATACGTCGTGCCGAATCTTGTACCGATTTCTTCTCAACCTTGAGCTTTTTTAGTTCTTTTACAGTATAGTCATCTTTCCCAACAAGTGCTTTTACAATGGAGTCGTAGCGGTAGAAGTCGCTTACAGTTTTCTTGAAGTTGGCGACTCCCATTTCTGCTCGAAGGCGCTCATTTTCGAATGTGTTTTTTACATTCAGGTAATAATCGTAATCAATTCCTCCATGGTTTTTAATTGAATCTTCAGACCACCCGGGGAATTCTTGCTGGTATTTTCGGTAAAGGCGTGTTACTTCCAAAGTAGCATGATGAATATTTTCTCCCTGGTCATTACCAATAAAGTTCCACCCATGAATATCGTCGATATAACCATTGTTATCATCGTCAATTCCATTTCCGGGGATTTCATCTTCGTTTACCCAAATAACATCTTTTAGATCTTCGTGGTCAACATCAATACCACCATCAATTACAGCAACAAGAACTGTTTTCGACTCTTTACCTTGCAGAAGTTCATTGTAAGCCTTTTCAACCGACACTCCCATGGTTTTATCGAGTTTGGGATCTTTGTTTTGCCAGTTAACATATTTAACTGAGTCTTCTGGATTTACTGCCATTAGGTTGATAAGTGGAATCAACAGGCTGGCAATTAGTACCTTCGTTTTGATTTTTTTCATAACATTAGTTTTTGCAAGTTGTTAAA
>DNTK01000242.1 GCA_003508755.1 Bacteroidales bacterium
ATTTTGTCATTTATCTTTTCCAGGCAATTCTGAGTATACTTTATGCATATAAGCTCAATAAATATCACCTTTCATTTAGCATAAAAAACCTTAAAAATACCTTCCTGCGTGAGCATTATACGTTTATGGGTTTTACCATTATGGGAGTAGCTACCTATACCCTCATGAATAAAATCGATGTATTAATGCTTAGTGGACTGGCAGGACTTGAACAGGTGTCTTATTATTCAATCGGGCTGGCGATTGTTGCTTTTATCCAGTTACCAGAGAAATCGATATCAGCCATTTCTGTTCCGACATTATCGCATTTATTAAACGCCAATAAAATAGGTGAGATAAATATTTTATATAAAAAAACATCCATCAATCAATTACTCTTTAGCTCTTATATTTTTCTAGCTATCTGGCTTAATATCTCGAATGTTTCTGACATCATAGGCGAAAAGTTTGGTAACATTGAATATGTTGTGCTTTTTCTTGGGACCGCAAAACTAATTGATGTGGTAACAGGTTTAAATGGCCCACTTATTGCTATGTCGAAGTATTATAAATATGCTTTTATTTTACAGCTGTTTTTATTGGTGCTTTTGGTAATAAGCAATTTCATTTTTATTCCTGTATATGGCATTAATGGCGCAGCCTTTGCATCCTTTATTTCCTTGCTGGTTTATAATGCTGTTAAAACTTACTTTGTATATCATCACTACAAAATATTGCCATTTAGTTTCAAAACTATTCTTGTAATTATTATTGGTGGTGTATCATACTATTCGATAAAATACCTGATACATGCAGACGGATTGTGGCTTGATTTACTCCTAAAATCAATAACCTTTAGCTTGTTGTTTTTCCTGCTTGCCATCGCTTTAAATGCGTCTAGAGATTTTACATTACAGGTAATGACCCTTTTCAATAATAAAATGGGTAAGGGCAAAAAACAATAAGACTGCTATTTTTACTGGTTAGGAATTGTCAATTAACCTGAGTAACTTATATTCTCGTTGCTCATTCGAGAATTTCGCGATTATTCTGTTTCTGGCTTTTTTTCCGAGATCCTCACCTGCCTCCGAAGCCTTTTGAAATAACTCGGCTGCCATATGAGCATCCCGCTTTTTTAGGATAAAGCCAGTGTCTCCTATACCGGTTGGTATTCCATTTACATCTGAGCCAACAGGAATACATTCACATAACATGGCTTCGCAAAGTGAGTTTGGAAGGCCTTCACTTTCCGATAATTGGGCATATATGTGGTGTCTGGAAAAAAATGCAGGCAGTTCGTTATTTTTAATCGGAGGTTCAACCTTTACATTCTTACCCGAATTATTTTTAACATATTCTAGCATTTTGCCACTTAAACCAACCAGTGTAAATTCGAAATCGGGTAATAATTTTGCTGCAGCAAGCAGTAAATCAAATCCTTTTAGTCTAAAAACCTTTTCATTAGAGACAAAGGCTACTGATAATACACTATTTTTGTTATGTATTATCGAATGTGGGTTTGACCAGAAATTTGAATCATATCCTGTTGGAAGTACATATACTTCGGCATGCATAGTTGGAATAAAACTGCGAACCCCGACGGGGTAACCCTTGCCAGAAGGATCGCCATAGACATTCAGCCCTTTAATTAATGATGCATCAACCGGGAGAAGTATGTCAGCGAATAAATATGCCAATCGAGCCATGCGGTTACGCATATCTTTCTTAACGAAAAGACCATAATTCAGATGAGGCAAAGAAACGGCATCAAATCCCCCAATTATTATAAAGCTTTTCTTATTAAACATCTTGGCATATAGCATGGGAAGCAGTGTATGAAAATCGCAAAACCAGGATATTACAATATCAATTTTCCGAATTCTTAAAACCAGAAAGAAGAATAACTTCATCAACTTGATGCTAATATCAAGAATGCTTTTTGAAGCATGGAAATAATAGGAAATAACGTTATGCTTTTTAGAAATTGCATCAATATCCTTTTGCACAAAAGTACTGCGAGTTGTGTGAATAATAAGTACAGTCTTTTTCATTCTCTCTGACAAAATTAGACATTTTACATTTTAAAAATAGCAATGTTTTAATGATTGTGGCTGTTTTCACTTTCCTTAATTATGCGTGATACTGTAATTCTTTGCCACAATTACAGCCTAAAAAAAAGGATAAGGCCAGGCAGACACTATTCATTGTGCAAATCAGTCATCTCTTTTCAGTCATGAAAGAAGAAATTAATCCTCTTTTATGAAAGCCCGAATACCTGGGAACTTACAGAATCATTTGTTTAATGGATTTAACAGTTTTGGTAAATGCTGTTTTATTAATATTCATATATTCGTATTCAGAAATTATATTGAAAACTAAATTCACATGCAAAACATCAAGAGCAGTCTTATTTCTTTGATTATTCCTGTAAGCATTTTTCTGGCAATTTCAATTGCCTATATGTCGCCTGCATTATCGGGCAAAAATATTAACCAACACGATATAACTCAGCATAAAGGGCAATCGAAAGAGTTAGTTGATTACCGCGAAAAAACAGGTGGAGAAGCTATCTGGACCAACAGTATGTTTGGGGGGATGCCTGGTTATATGATTTCGACGAAATTTGACGGGAATAAACTCGCCTTCGTACACCGGATTTTGGTACTTGGTGGCTGGCGCCCCATATCATTTATTTTTTTGTACTTAATTGTTTTTTATATATCACTGTTAGCTTTTAAGATTAATCGCTGGCTGGCCATTGCGGGCGCAATTGCGTATGCATTTGCTTCCTATCAAATTATTATAATTGTCGCCGGCCATAATTCAAAGGTATATGCTTTGGCTTATTTACCGGCCATAATTGGTGGAATTCACCTGGCTTTCCATGGAAAATATCTGTGGGGTGGGCTACTGGCCGGTATTGCACTTGGGTTACAGATTTTTGTTATTCACCTGCAAATTACTTATTATACACTCATAATTGTATTGATCTACGGCCTGTTTGAACTGATTTATGCTGTTCGGGAACAGCGCCTGAAACAATTCGGAACGGCAATGGGTGTATTGTTGCTGGCTGTTATGCTTGCCGTAGGAAGCAACCTCTCAAACCTGCTGACCACTGTAGAATACGGCAGGTATTCGATCCGCGGAAAATCGGACCTGAGCACCGAAGCTGAAAACCGCACTTCGGGGCTTGATAAAGACTATGCCACCGATTGGAGTTATGGCATTTCCGAGACTTTTACACTGCTGATACCCAACTTTATGGGCGGAGCTTCGGCCGGAGAACTGCCCCAGGATTCTGAAACCTACAAGTTCTTGAGCCAGGTACAGGGAAAGGCTGCTGCCAAAAAATCCATTCAGCGCATGCCTACCTATTGGGGCGATGTGCAGTTTACTGCCGGCCCGGTATATGTAGGTGCCATTATCTGCTTCCTCTTTGTATTGGGTTTGTTTATTGTCGATAAAAAATACCGCTGGTGGTTGCTGGTAGCCACAATTGTTTCCTTCTTTCTGGCCTGGGGACGCAATGTGCCTAACCTCACCAACTTCCTGCTTGACCACCTGCCCGGGTACAACAAGTTCCGTGCTGTGTCCATGACCCTGGTAATAGCCGGATTTACTATGCCGCTGCTGGCCATGCTGGCAGTGGATAAGCTTTTGAAGAAAGATATTGAAAAACAAGAACTGCTTAAAGGCCTGAAATGGTCTTTTGGAATAACTGGTGGCCTTACCTTGTTCCTGTTTTTGTTTGGTAAAAGTATGTTTAGCTTCGAGGCCCTTAGCGACGAACAATACCTGGCACAGGGATACACAGAATTTGTGGATGCCCTCCAGGCCGACCGGGCTTCGCTCCTTCGCCGCGATGCCTTCCGTTCTTTCATTTTTATCAGCCTCGCTGCCGGTGTGGTGTATGCCTTTATTATTGATAAGCTCAAGGCACTACAGGCCATTGCAGCCATTGGTGTTTTAATATTGGTGGATCTGTGGTCGGTAGATAAGCGCTACCTGAACAAAGACGATTTTGTTTCGCAAAAAAAATACGATAATCCCTTTACCCCTTCGATAGCCGACAATGCAATCCTGCAGGATAAAGACTTAAGTTACCGCGTATTAAACATGTCGTTAAGCACCTTTAACGATGCTTCAACCAGTTATTTCCACAAATCAATAGGCGGTTACCATGGTGCCAAGATGCGTCGCTACCAGGAGATTATCGAGGCTAACCTGCAGCCCGAAATGAATGATATAATTGATGCATTGCGTACCGGAGATATGCTCGGTGTTAACCAGGTGCTGGAGAATAATCATGTAATGAACATGCTCAATACCCGCTATATTATTTATAATCCGTCTGCAGCTCCACTCGGTAACCGGGCTGCCAATGGTAATGCCTGGTTTGTATCGGATGTGAAAATGGTCGATAATGCCGATGAAGAGATTGCTGCTCTTGGGCAAATAAATACCAAAACCACGGCCGTGGTGGATAAACGCTTCGAAAAGCAACTCACAGGTTTTGTGCCGGCAACCGACAGCCTCGCCACCCTGGAACTAACGGAATACGAGCCTAATTACCTGAAATATAAAGCAAAAACAGGCACTGACCAAGTGGCTGTATTTTCGGAAATATATTACTCCAAGGGTTGGACCGCTACCATTGATGGCGAACCTGCGGAGCATTTCCGCGCCAACTATGTACTGCGTGCCATGGTGGTGCCGGCCGGAGAACATACCATCGAGTTTAGCTTTAAACCACA
>DNTK01000011.1 GCA_003508755.1 Bacteroidales bacterium
CTATTATTGTGGGGGTTTTATTGTGGGTGGGCCTGGGTTTTGCTTTCTTCTCGTCACCCAATATGAACACCATTATGAGCTCTGTAAAAAGAAACCAATACGGACTTGCGTCTGGTTCAGCAGCTACTATGCGGGTAATCGGCCAAATTACCAGCATGACCATTGCAACACTTTTTTTTGCTGCAACTTTTAATAAACAATCCATTGAAGTTGTTCCTCCTCAGGTATTTCTAAAAACCATGAAATGGGCCTTTATCAGCTTTTCATTTCTAAGCATATTTGGTATATATTTCTCGTTCAACCGCGGCAGAATTAGCAGAGAAGTGCCCAAACAATAAGTTTTATATTTATCAGCTTTTGGGTAAAAATGCTTCCTGAAAAAAATTGGAATCACGTTAAAAGAGCATTTGCCACTTTGAACTTTCGCACTTTTGCTCTTTTATCCTTACTTTGCAATTAAAACATCTCTGATTTTATCTGGTTTCTGAACTATGCCAAACGAAAATTCATGCATACACTGCGGAGCCGATTGTGGCAAACACCCTGTTTTATGGCAGGATAAAAAGTTCTGTTGCAATGGATGTAAACAAGTATTTCAGTTACTCAATGAAAATAAACTCAATAAATATTATTCGTTTGAAAAACAACCGGGCATTAAAATCGATAATCCTTCTCACAACTCTAAATATGCTTATCTCGACCGTGAGGATGTAAAGCAGAAGCTGTATGAGTTTCATGAAAATAATATTGCCCGTGTAACCTTTTACATACCAGGAATTCATTGTGCCTCGTGTATTTGGTTGCTTGAAAACTTAAATCGCATCAACAAGGGAGTTATTCAGAGTTCTGTAAACTTTATGAAAAAAGAACTTATGGTTAACTTCCATACCAAAGAAATATCCCTCAGGCAACTGGTGGAATTGTTGGTTTCTATTCACTACATTCCGGATATTTCTCTAAAGAGCGTCGATAAAAAAGATATAAAATCGGTCGATCGGAAGCTGATTTTCAAAATTGGGGTAGCTGGTTTTGTTTTTGGTAATGTAATGCTTTATAGTCTTCCGGAGTATTTTAGTGGTAAACCGCTCGAAGGAAACCTTAATCTCTTTCTCAGTTTTGTGAGCTTTTTTCTGACCATTCCAGTGGTGTTTTTTAGCGGAAGTGATTACATTGTGTCTGCCTTTAAAAACCTGCGTAAAGGTATTGTCAATATCGATTTGCCCATTGCTATTGGCATACTCACCCTCTTTGTTGTAACTGCCTATGAGATTCTAACACAAACAGGGCAAGGCTATTCCGACAGCCTGGCCGGATTTTTATTCTTCCTGCTCATTGGTCGGTGGTACCAGAATAAAACCTATCAGTCGCTTTCGTTCGATCGCGATTATACTTCTTATTTTCCGGTGGCTGTTACCAAAATCGAAAATGGCAAAGAACGAAGCATTTTACTGGAAGAAGTTCAGATTCGCGACCGTTTAATTATCCGCAACAAAGAGCTGGTTCCCGCCGATTCGAAACTAATTGCAGGGAATGCTCTCATCGATTACAGTTTTGTGAGTGGTGAGTCTACACCCATTCAAAAACAGGTTGGAGAATCTATCTATGCCGGAGGAGTTCAAACTGGCGGTGCAATTACAGTAGAAGTAGAAAAGGAAGTAAAGCAAAGCCATCTTACACAGTTATGGAACCAATCAGAAAACAAAAAGTCTGATAAAAGAACCATGGTATCCATTATTGACAAAATAAGTATCTGGTTTACTTTAATAGTAATATCCGTGGCATTTAGTGGATTTATTTATTGGTTGTTGTTCGGTAATTTTAGCACCGCAATTTTGGTTTTTACATCGGTGCTAATTGTTGCCTGCCCCTGTGCCCTGGCACTTTCGATGCCATTTACCTTTGGCAATGCTATGCGCATGCTTGGAGCAAAAGGATTGTATCTTAAAAATTCCAATATCATTGAAAGTATCACGAAAATAAATGCTCTTGTTTTCGATAAAACAGGTACGCTAACACAACCAGACCGGAGCAACATTGAGTTTGTCGGCAATAAACTTTCTGACAAGGAATTAGCAGCTGTTATCTCATTGGCAAAACAATCGGTACACCCCTTAAGCTATGCGCTTGCAAGAAATTATGCGCATGTATACACAATGAAAACTGATGGCTTTGTAGAAGTTGCCGGTCGAGGTGTATTTGCGATAGTTGACCAAAAAAAGGTAGCACTCGGTTCAAGAGAATATATTCTGAATGAGAACAGTTTGCAAAATGACACCTCTACTCGTATTTATGTGAAAATTGATGACCGCCCAAAAGGATATTTTCGAATCAGTAACCGCTATCGAGAGGGGGTTTCTGAATTAATCGCAAAGGCCCAAACCGAATATGATTTATACTTGCTATCGGGTGATAATGCCTCAGAAAAGGACAAGCTATCGGCTTACTTTCAACAGGATCGGATGCACTTCAATCAACAGCCCGCAGATAAGAAGAGATTTATTACCAGTCTGCAGTCAGAGGGCAAGAATGTATTAATGACTGGCGATGGATTAAATGATGCCGGCGCATTTATGGAAAGCAATGTAGCTTTATCGGTGGCCGACGACATCTATCATTTTTCTCCTGCTGGTGATGCCATTATCGAGGCATCCAAATTTGGCCGTTTATTCGATTTCATTAAGTACGCCAAAAAATCACTGAGCGTTGTAAAAATCAGTTTTATTATTTCTTTTCTCTACAATTTTATTGGATTAGCTTTTGCTATTACAGGGAATCTTTCGCCCGTGGTGGCTGCCATACTAATGCCCATCAGTTCGGTCACAGTGGTGGGATTTGCAACGCTGAGCACGAAACTACTGGCTAAAAAAATATAGAAGTTTTAACTGCAGAGACGCGGAGGTGCAAAATAACCCAAAACCTATTAATCCGTCATTCTCAGCTTGACTGGGAATCTCTTGTCCATAAGGTCGAGATCCCCACTTTCGTGAGGACGACGATGTTGTAAAAAATATTTGGTTTTGGGTTATTTGAGAGTACAATTCAACTACCAGGCTAGGAACTCTAACGTATAATAGTAAACCTCCCCGAAGCATCTAACTTAATAATACTCGATGCGGGGCTTTTGGTTGTATCATCTTGCCTGTGCTCAACAATGTAATCGACACTGGCTTTTATAGCATCTGTAATTTCATTGAAAATAGCCGGGGCTTGCTCTCCGCTTATGTTAGCTGATGTTGAAACCAATGGTTTTCTGAACCGGCCAATAAGCTTTTCGCAAAACTCGTCACGGACAACTCTGATGCCTATACTCCCATCCTCGGCAATTAGGTTGCTGGCTAAATTTTTGGCCCCTGAATAGATTATCGTTAAGGGTTTATCAGAAGCTTCGATTAATTCCCAGGCCACTTCCGGAACATCCGAAACATATTGCATCAAACGGTTTTCAGAATCCAGCAAAACAAGTAGGGCTTTACTATCAGAGCGTTTTTTTATATCATACACCCGCTTTACAGCTTCAGCGTTGGTCGCATCACAGCCTATACCCCATATGGTATCCGTGGGGTAGAGAATAATTCCTCCCTGCTGCAATACTTCAAGTGCATTATCA
>DNTK01000540.1 GCA_003508755.1 Bacteroidales bacterium
GAAACCCCTGAAATGAAGCGGTATTTATTTACCAACTTCGTTTTCAATTTGCTGCATTTTTTAGGAAATTAACGCAACAAAAGGAAAACTAATGACAACATTCGCTAAAAGCCAAACTCCCTTTGGTCGTCCAACGTTTAGCTGGACGTTAGCAACAACTAAAACAAGAATTATGACAAAAACAGGAATGATATTTTTAAGCTTTCTTTTCATTATACTTTTAGGATGTAATGGAAATGATAAGTCAAAAGAATTTAATAAGTTATCATTCTTTGATAAAATTGAAAAAATACCTGATAGTATAAAAATTGATGATATTGTTGTTTATAATTTGTTTAAGTATCAAATTCTTGCCCATAAAAATAATTCTTACGACAGTACACTCATAATCAACAAAGTTTATAAGGTACACCCAAAAATATGGAAAGAACTTTATGGACTTCTCTTTGATAAAGAAATGTTTACTACAGAACACGGAATGATACAATGGAACAAAGAAATATTTGACAAGAATAAAGATTCAATAGAAGTAAGAGTTAACTCCTTATTAGAAAATAAATTTGATTCTAAAATTACTGCAAATCTTAAAGGAATAAAAGAATTGACTGGTCGCTCACCAGAAAATGTCAGATTAAGTATCATCCTTGCTCCAATAGACGGAATCGGATTTGGCGGGATTGATAAAGATGCTTTTATTCTTGACTTATTAACCAACCAACTAAATGTAGAAAATATGATTGATGAAGGAATACCTCACGAATTCAATCATTTTATTTATGAACCTACAAGAGATAACGACCCTGACAAAGACACTCCTCTAAGACTAACAATCGATGAAGGATTTGCCTGTTATTATACTTACAAATATTTTAATGGCAAAATTTCTAAATCACAAGCTGTTGAGCAAATGACGGATAATGATTGGAATTGGTACATAAAAAATGAGAAAGAAATTTATAATAAATGTTCTCAATACTTTTATTATAATGGAGATGATGACCCTTTAAGAAATTTAGGAACTGAAATGAACGCCCCAAAAACACTATTTTATTGGTTAGGATTTAGAATTATTGATTCTTATGTTAATAAAAATGGACCAGATTCTTGGAAAGATATTTACAATCTACCTGTTAAGGAAGTTTTAGAAAAAAGTGGATATGAAAAATATATTAATGAATTAAAATAGCAGTTGCTAACAAAAAATATAGTGCAATTGGCATATAATACTAAATATGAAGATATTAGCAATAAATAAAACTAGTTGTAAATTAAAAATGAAGAGTTTCAAAATGCCAAACGCACCATATTCAAACCGTTGGGGCACATGCAAAAAGAAGGAACAAACATGCTGAATTAAATAAGAATTATGGCAGGTTCGAATAAAGATAAAAAGCGAAGACTATTCAGGTTATTCTCTGAAAATCTAGAATGGGTTAAAGAACATCCTTCAATTTCATTCAAACCAGATTTTTCGAATGGATATATTTGTCCCTTATGCTTTGACGTTTTCTTTGAAAAAGACATAGAGACATCAAATGAAAACTATTTAACATTGGAAGATATACCACCTAAATCACTCGGTGGAAAACCACTTGCTTTGACATGTAAATCATGTAATTCCAAAAGTGGACATGAATTAGACTCACATCTTTTAAACAGACTACTTGAAATAGATTCTCACCAGTTTTCACCAAACTCAAAGACCGACACAACCTTTGAACTAAATGGGAATAGAGTAAATGGAATTGTTGAAGTAGATAATAAGGGAAAAGTAAAATTAGACCTACAGACAAGCCGTTCTAATCCTAAAGAAGCGGACAGATTCTTGAAGGACTTAATTCCGCCAAGAACTATTTACAACCCACTGTTTTATCCAGACAAACTTTTTGACGAAGGAATAAAGACTCCATCGTTTAATCTAAAATTTAAAAGAGTATCGCAAGAAAGAAGAGCAGAAATTGCATTACTTAGGATAGCTTATCTTTTGGCTTATGCTACTTTTGGAAATGGCTTCTATATAAATGGTGGACTATATAAGGTTAGGGAGCAGATATTGAATCCTGAGAAAGATATCTTACCTAAAGTTTATTGGATTAAATACGATTTCCCAAGAGAAATGGAAGGTATTAATATTATAACTATTCCGAAAGAGCTAAGATGCTTTCTTGTGATTTTTAACCTTGAAACTAAAAGCCAAAAGCGACAGTTTGCAATTGTCTTACCTGGACCATCAGAACCAGGCATCAAAGTTTATGATTTCATTGAAAATGAACTATGCACTGGCGATGGCACCACTTTTATAAATGGAATGACTGAACATATACCTTCGAACGATTACTTGAAAAATAAAGATTATGCTTTTGCTAGCAATTGGTTTTGGCAAGAATATACTAAACCTGACTATAAGCCTAATTTGCAGAAGAGTAAAAAATAAGCACGATGCCCCAACAAAGGCTATACGTAATGCGGGTTTTAGTGCTAAATTGAAAGTAAATGAATATTAACAAACATATCGGTAGGCGGACAGTGAAGTGCTCTTTAATCCCGCACTACGCATAGCCAAAACGTTATGCGGCAGCTAGTAT
>DNTK01000286.1 GCA_003508755.1 Bacteroidales bacterium
TTAAAACACCATCTGAATTAACGAATAAGCTATAAATTTCATTGGTAGCCAAACTTGAGGAATCCTGCTCATCCGCAAAATAATGCTTAAATGTCTCAGTTTGGGGGTCAAACCTGTTCAACCCTGCATCTTGTGTTCCTATCCATATAATACCAGCATTATCAACAATTACTTCCGTTGTTAGATTACTGCTAATGCTTCCTTTATTTTCGGCAATATGACTGTAAATCTTTGTTTCATTGGTAACCGGATTAAGACGGGTAAGCCCACCAAAGTATGATGCTAACCACAAGTAACCTTCATTATCTTCAGCAATACTGGTAACCCTTGCACTGGCAATGGAAGTTGAGTCAGTGTCATTTGGCAAATAGTTTTTAAATAAATGTGTGGTTGAATTAAATTGCGATAATCCTCCACTATTTGTACCTATCCATAAATAATTGTTGGAACAGGTATAGATATCGAGTATGAAATTATCACTTATTGAGTTTTTTTTATCCGATTGACGGAATGTTTTAATGGTGTAGCCGTCGTATCTGCATAATCCGTCGAATGTACTAAACCAAAGAAATCCGGCATCATCCTGTGTGATACCTGTTACCATATTGTTGGCAAGACCAGAAGTGACATCAATATGTCCAAACCTTTTATCGCTGGCAAGTGGTTGTGAACTAAGAACAAGGCTGTTAAAGCTTATTAAAAGGAGAATCTGAGAAACAAAAAGCAAAAAATTATTGACCATAAAACCTAAACTCTTACTTCTAATATAGAAAAATATCTAATTAGTCCGGTCTGGTGTGGGTGATTTTTTGGAAAAAGGTAAAAAGCAAACTTACCGGATATCTGCTAATCAGTTGGTGCTAATTGTATTTCTGTAAGTACACCTGCTTCGAACCAAAGATTTAAACCTGCATCAAAAACACTTACAAGCACAACCTCATGGTGGTCATCCAGATCGAGTTTTTCCATTTCATACTCTCCAAGTTTCGTAGCTTCAATAAAACTGGTCACTTCACTCATATTTTTCCCAATAAGGCATACATCCCCAAGGAAACAATTCTCTGAGTTTACTGCGATGGTAGATAAGTGCCAATCATTTCCTTCAATAAACTCAACTGACAAATCATAATCATCGTAGTGCCAAACTTCGATATGCCCCTCATCATCCAATTCATCGTCATTCTTTTCGATTTCATCGGGTTCACCTGCTTTTTGCCTCAACGCTTCGCGAGACATGCCAAATTTAAACAGACCGACTCCGACACCTAATTCAATGTTAAAAGACTTTGTTTCCATATACATTGTTTTTACCTATGAATAAAATTACAGTTTATAATTGAGTAACACAAAGGAATATTGATTCCGGGGTAGTTACTTTAAATGAAGGTACTTGTATTATTAATGTTTACTTAATATAGCAAGCTGCCTTATTTTCTGCATACAGCAAAGAAAGCTGAAAAACCATATAACTTATCTTCATGCTTTTCGTAATATTTATAAATTTGTTAACATTAAATTAAAATACATGTCCAGATTAGTAATTCTATCTTTATTTACATTGTTTTTGTGCTCGCCTTCATTCGCTCAAAATCATTGGGAAGCCATTGTTCTGGCTAGCGATACCTGGAATTATTTACCTGCAACCAGTGAGCCTCCCGCATCATGGAATGCTGCCTCTTTTGACGATTCCGGTTGGCTGAGTGGACCTGGTGGAATCGGCTATGGCGATGGTGATGATGCAACAGTCATAAGTCCGGTAAATTCACTTTATCTGCGACTTACTTTTGATATCCCGGACACTTCACTCATTGAGGAAATACATATCGACATCGATTACGACGATGGTTTCGTGGCTTATCTGAATGAAACGGAGATAGCCCGGTCGGCCAATGTAACAGAACCTTCTCCATCATATAATAGCGTTTTAAGCAATGGACATGAAGCCTTGATGTATAATGGCGGACGCCCGAACAGATTTCTGTTTGATAAAGATTTACTAAGAAATGGTACCAACCTGCTAGCTATTCAGGTCATCAATCTTAGTACAAACTCCTCCGATTTAAGCTCTACCACCTACATAAATGCCCTGGTTTCGAGCCAGGACATTATATATCACCCCACAGCAGAATATTTTACACCTCCTTTAAGTTTTGAGTCGGGAGACTTGCCGCTAATAAAAATAAACACCAATGGTCAGGAAATACTTGATGACCCTAAGATTATGGCCACCATGCAAGTTATTAATAATACTAATGGTATCAATAGCCCAAGCGATCCTGCCACTGGCTATGACGGATATATCGGCATCGAGTACCGTGGCTCTTCTTCATCTATGTTCGAAAAACGTAATTTTACCCTTGAAACAAGAGACAGCCTGGGCGAAAACAATAATACCACCCTGCTTGGTTTACCCTCCGAAAATGATTGGGTACTGCATGGACCCTACTCCGACAAAAGCCTCATGCGGAATGCACTAAGCTACTATCTGGGTAGCAATACAGGCAGATGGAGTCCACGCACACGTTATTGCGAACTTTATATTAATGACGAATACAATGGTGTTTACCTGTTAATAGAAAAAATAAAGCGTGATAAAAACAGGGTAGATATTGCCAAGCTTACATCCACTGAAATTAGTGGTGACGACCTAACCGGAGGATACATATTAAAAATCGACCGGGCCGATGACGCCTGGGTTTCGCCTTACCCGGGCATGTTTGGCACCGGTGAAATTATCATTAACTATGTATATCCGAAATATTCCGACATGCCTGCAGAGCAGCGTAATTACATCCGCAATTATGTTACCGATTTCGAAGAGGCACTTCATGGTTCGTCTTTTTCTGATCCTGCTTCGGGCTACAGAGCATATATTGATGTGACATCGTTTGTTGATTTTTTCCTGATAAGCGAATTGGGAAAAAACGTTGATGCTTATCGCTTAAGTACTTACTTTTATAAAGATAAAGACAGTAAAAACGGAAAGCTTACCATGGGCCCATTATGGGATTTTAATCTGGCATTTGGAAATGCCGATTATTACGAAGGATGGAATACCGAAGGCTGGATGTACGAATCAACGCCTGAATCAGACGGATATCAGATTCCTTTCTGGTGGTCCAGGCTTATGGAAGACCCCTATTTCACCTCAGAAGTTAAAAAGCGATGGAACGCTTTACGTGCAAGTTCTTTTAGTCAATCGTTCATAAATAATTATATCGATTCTGTTTCTTCGGTATTAAACTTTGCCCAGGAAAGAAACTTCACTACATTTCCGGTATTGGATCAATATATCTGGCCGAATGCTCATGTAGGTGGAAGCTTTAGTTCCGAGATTAGTTACCTAAAGACCTGGATTAACGGACGACTGTCATGGATGGATATACAGATAGCAGCATTTGAGGAAGTTACTTCTCACCAATATGCAGAATACAAAACAAACACCGTTCAAGTGTATCCCAATCCCTTTACAGATGAAATACTACTTGATTTCGAAAGAGCCATAAATACAGGTGTTTCGATTACCATAACAAATGTAATTG
>DNTK01000588.1 GCA_003508755.1 Bacteroidales bacterium
ACCTTTTACTTCGGCATTTTTATTGCTTAACTCGCTAGTTCCTAACAGAATTCTATCCATCGTCATGTCTTAAAATATGTTTTTCTTTTTCTTATCTTATTTTTATTCTTTAATTAAGCTTATTGAGCATTCCAATTGATGTGAGCAATTGCATGGCCCCCAGGATGCCGGGTTTGGAGGCCAATGCAATTAACTACATATCGGGTATTTTTCCGCAAACTTTTCTTGCGGTATTTTTTTGTGTTTGGTATGGTTTCTTTATCATTCCTTTTCAGTTAAAAATCTTTACTCAACATAAAATGGGATATTAGCAGTGGCGGATTGGTTGAAAGGATCTGTGACATAAATAAAAAGCCTGAAAGCTCCTGGGATTTCAGGTACATCATGGTATATCTTCGCACTGGATTCGAATTCTTTCCACGATTTAGGCCGTTTTTCATAGTCTCCTCCCACACCATGATCGGTAGTCTCAGGTATTATCTCCCACCTGTAGACTAAACTATCTCCTTCATAATCGCGCGAATATACGTGGGCGGAAAAGACATCCCCAATTTTCAAACGAATATTGTCAGATGCTGTGAAACCATTTAGCTTCACGGAATCAATTGTGGGACATCTATTTTCAGGCCAGGTACCTTTCCAGATATAATGCATGGCATCAACTGTTTCAGTTTTATTTCCATTCTCGAGAAACATTCCATACCAGGTAGGCGTGCGCTCCTGCTTTTGCCCCCATAAAAACACATAAGATCCCAGACAATTAACCGAATCGGATGCTATCGCAACTTCATAGCGCTCAATAAAGGATTTGGCCTTTTCCTGGCTGCTGGGTTCAATGGCAACATCCCAATCGGTGCGGTTAACCTCCCAATGTCCTGTTGCTCCCCACTCAGTAACCATGTAAGGTTTATCCCACCCGGATTTTTCCATATACTTTTGCAGATGAATAATGGAACCATATAACTGAACACTGATAAAATCTATGTCGTTGCAATGTTTTTTAATATAATCAATGTCTCTTTTAGAAATACCTGCAAGGGTAGTTGTAGTCGGATGATTACCATCAATTTCGTGTATCATTTTTGATATATCGTTTACGGCCTTAAAAGCGCTTAAATCATCGGTTCTTAAGTTTAGTTCATTGCCAATAGCCCATCCCAGCAATGCGGGGTGATCTTTAAGTTGCTCTACTTTATTTTTAATTTTTTCGAACTGCTTCTGCACTTTTGCGGAATCGCTATAATCAAATCCCCGTCTTGCAGGGGCCACATAGAGTCCCATTAATACCATTAGTCCATTTTCTTGAGCTTTATCAAGCATTTCAAGAGGATTTTCACCTGTGTGCCATGTCCGAAAACTATTTCCTCCATACTGGCTAAGCACAGAAAAAAGACTTGTATCGTTGTCGCAACCAGCACCCAGTACATAAAACTCCTTGTCATTTAAAAAAAGTCTGAAGTTTCCGGAATCGTTCTTCTTAATCTCAACTTTGCTCCCTTCATTCTTGGTTTGCTGAATTGCACAACTGCCGGTAAAAAGCAGAAGAAATAAAAAGGTATATAGGTATGTTGCTCTCATGTTCTTATTTATTCTTGACTTTTATTAAAATCTTTTCAAGTTCTTCCAGTGATTTTCCTTTGGTTTCGGGCAGGTAGATTAGAATAAAAACAAAACCTATGGCTCCGAACAATCCATAGATAAAAAAGGTGCCGGCATTTCCTATGTTTGCCAGCTCCCATGGGAGTAGTAGCTGGATAAGAAAACTCACACCGGAATTTATAAAACCTGCAAAGGATATGGCTAATCCCCTTAAGCGATTTGGGAATAATTCAGAAAATAATATCCACATCACTGGCCCCAGTGACACGGCAAATGATGCAACAAATCCAATGATACCGATTAGTACGAGCCAGGAATTAATGGTTATGGCTTTTGAAATAATGGTGCCCTGGTGCTTAATTGCTTCTTTTTCTCCAATTTGTTCTGCCACCGCAGCTTTAAATTCAAGATCAGAGTTATATTGAACCCCTTCAATGGCAGATAGCCTGGAGTGTCCTTCAACCTCTGTTAAAGACGCTATAGCCGCTTCGCTTAATTTATATTCTGCACTTTTAAAGCTGCTGGCTAAAAGAAACATCGATACAACAATACCGATTAACCCAAAAACAAGCAGCGGCTTCCTCCCCAGTCGATCTACAAACAAGATGGCCACAACGGTAAAGAGCAGGTTAGTGATGCCAATAATTATGGCCTGAATAAAGGATGCATCCTTTCCTATTCCGGTCTGTTCAAATATCATTGGGGCATAGAAGAATACAGAATTAATTCCTGTTATCTGCTGAAGTATTGCAACTACAATACCAATGGTAAGTACTAATTTCATCGCTGGTTTGAACAGCTCTCTGAAGGCTACCTTTTCTTTGTTTTTATCCTTCTCGATGCTTTCCTTTACTTCACTCAGTTCCTTTTCGGCATCATGTTGACTAATCATGCGTGTCATGATATTCAAAGCATCGGTTTCTCTCCTCTGCATTATTAACCAGCGGGGACTTTCAGGAACAATAAATAAGAATAAAAAATAAATAATGGCAGGAAGAGATTCTAAGCCCAGCATCCACCGCCAATTATATTGAGCAAACCCTAAGGTCTGCGTCCAGGAAGCATCGGATTTTCCCCACTGAAGTATAAGATAATTGGTAAAAAAGGCCACGGAGATACCTAAGACAATATTGAGTTGATTGAAAGAAACCAGGCGATCACGAATTTTTGGAGGTGCTATTTCGGCAATATACATGGGAGCCGTAATCAGTGCTGATCCTACACCAAA
>DNTK01000020.1 GCA_003508755.1 Bacteroidales bacterium
GGCCTTATATGTGTTATGTGGCATTCTTTCTGTTAGCACATCAGTAAGTTTATATTCTTTCCAGCATTATCGCGATAGCATTAGAAATCATATGGTAGATGGTAATCGATAAAAAAGGACTTTCTCCAGCACGCTTTAAGCCATCATACATGATTGCCATGATTAAGCCGGTAGGAAGGATTAAGAAAACGTACCATATTGAGTAATAATGTAAGCTGGAAAAAATGAGAGCGGACACTATAATTGCTATCCATCTATTTTTGATAAAACGAAATCGATTTATTCCATCGATTATAATTTTTTGAAATACCAGGGTTTCCAAAACAGGAATAATGAAAACGATAAGCACTACGGTTACAAAAAGAGGTAAAGCTGAAAAATCTGGGGCGTTAACAAAGCCATCCATATTTTTGATATTTATAATGGTAAAAATTATACTCATTGGGATGGTAAATGCGTTTTCGATAAGGAACATGCGAAAAATTTGGCCCCAGAATCCAGCTTTTAGTATCCACCGCTCGATGCCAAATTCGCCTTCATAAATCGTTGCGTAAGCTTTCATAGCATATCCATCAATTTCCATGTTGTGATTTTACGAGAGATACTTTTTTTCATTGAATATTCAAATAAGGTAATATGATGTATTTCTATTTCATATTGAGGAAATTTTTCTACTCGCAGAATCTCAATCTGGTTTTCAGATAACAACCCGTGAGAGCTTTGAATTGTGCAATGGGGATTATACGGAAATGGATTCTGGGTAAAAGTGATTGATGATTCGGAAAAACATGTATGTAACATATCGAATTCTTTTCTATCACGGGGCTCCAGATAATATATCTTCGAATTTTCGAATCGATTGAAATCTTTGAATGTAAATTTGAAAGGTGTTACTGAAGCAAGTATTTGATCAATCTGATTGATGATGGCATCGATTGATTGTCCAGGAGATATCGGCCCAACACCAGATGACCCAGCGAGTGTTATTTCAACTGGAAGTTGTGCAGTTACCTTGTCGAATTTATTTCGAAGATTAAGAATTTCAGTCATTGCAGGATCCTCAATTTCTGCAATGATGTATGAATTGTTTTCTAATATCCGATTCAAACAACGGTGCTCCTAAAAATATTTTTGTCCACATAACAACGCCTTGAGCGGTTTCTGCGGCCTGAGCGAAGCGCAGGCTTGGCGCGGATTTTGCCAGGCGAAGCCTAAGCAAAAATCCGTGCCAAAGCAGAAATCCGTCTTGAAGGCATTGTTATATTTCATTCTATGATTTTTTCTATTGGGGTTACTAATATTCCTTCAGCCCCATACTGCTTCAATTCATTGATCTTTTCCCAGAAAGCATCCTCGGGGATAACGGTGTGAATAGATGACCATCCATCTATTGCTAGCGGCATAACTGTAGGGCTTTTAATTCCCGGCAATATTTTTATGATGTCTTTAATCTTTTTATTTGGAGCATTCAATAAAATATATTTATACGCATTAGCATGTTTTACAGAGCTAATTCGCTGCATAAATTTATCAACAATCCGTTGTTTATTTTCAGTCAAAAAAGGTGTTGCCGCCAATACAGCTGCAGAAGTATAGATTTCTTCTACTTCAATTAATCCATTGAATAATAATGTACTACCTGTACTTACCAGGTCACAAATTGCATCCGTTAAACCAATGGCAGGGGCAATTTCTACTGAGCCACTTATAGTGTGTATTTCAGCATTTAAGTTGTTCTTATCTAAATATGCCTGCAAAATGTTTGGATAACTTGTGGCAATAGTTTTACCTTGGAGATCGTTTATATTCCTATATGTAGTATCTCTGGGCACAGCAATGGACAAACGACATTTTGCGAAGCCAAGGTTTTCAATAATTTTTACATTCGCACCATGTTCATCAATTTCATTTTGACCGACTATCCCAATATCTGCCACACCATCTGCAATATACCCTGGGATATCGTCGTCTCGTAAAAACAATACATCGATTGGAAAATTTTCAGATGAAGTTGATAATATATTTCCAGAGCTGTTTATTTTAATACCACATTTTTTAATAAGCTCTATAGATTTTTCATTTAAGCGGCCTTTCTTTTGGATTGCTAAACGTAAACGTTCCATTCAAACTCCGAGATCATAAAATTATTCAGTAACCTAATTATGCTGGATTATGACTGGAAATGTAAATATAACAATTCACTTTACCGGAAAACCATATAAGTACCTTCTGAACATACTTATATGGAAAAACACATAAGTAATTATATACTCTTCACCTGCTAAATTTAATCCCCGCAAAATTACAAGGAATCCTCACGGTCTGTTTCTCTTACAAAATGCTAAGTGAATGGCTTGTAGTTCAGCTGTGACGTTTTCAAGAAAATCAGTTGTTGGCGCCCGGATCTTCGAAGGGAGGATACCAAATCTCTGCACTGACCGGTCTGCCGGTCAAGCTCTCCAGAGAAAATACAACCATAGTCTCGAAACTTATATTGGACATATTCCGCATTTGAACCAGGATTTCATCCATCAGTTCAAGCCCGCTGGTTATATCCAAAAGCCAGGCACCGCTTGACTTATTAAAGGTGTACAGGAAATCCGTCGGCTCTCCCTGAAACAGCACTTCTGCATAAGCATCGTCTCCATCGAACTGTATTCGACGGATTTCAATATCCTCGAGATTTGAGCTTGAAACTCCCGCATCAGTACTGAGTATGAAGAACCCCGTACCGTCCATTTCAATGAGCTCCTTGGGAACGAAAGAATGTCGTATAAGCAGGATGCTTAGCTGCTCGAACTCAGACAACCTCATCAGGGCATTGGGATACATGTACTTGGCTGCATTGACCATGTAATCGTAGAAATCCAGTGAATTCCGGGTCAGGTAGCGAACACTCTCGCTTCCGTTCATTTCGAGCACTGCGGTCTTGTAGTCTTCGAAGACCTGTCGAACTGCCGTTTCCTCTGCGCGGATTTCACGTATCTCTGAACAACTTCCAAGAAATGCGATAACTAAAATGAGAAGAGCCAACCGGAAGAAGATTCTGATTTTAATTTTAATAAATGGGCTGTTACTCGAATTTATAGTGAGGGATGCTCCCGGCC
>DNTK01000071.1 GCA_003508755.1 Bacteroidales bacterium
AGGTGGAAGGAATAACTTTTTATACAATTATGCCGTAGAATAGGAAGATTGATTTAGATATGTTCAAAATAAACAATTTAAATCGCGTGGTATTAAACTGAAAATCTGTAGGTTGCTATAGATATAACAAATTGGAATTAAATCTATTGACATGAAGAAACTGGGCATTCTTACACTTTTATCTATTTGTATTTTATTGCTTAGTAATTGTAAGCGCAATGAGCTGGATTTCAATAAACTATCCGACTGGACCGTTTTAGAAAGGGAATTGGCTGCCCCCTTGATTAAGGGAGAAATATCTATTGAAAAGCTTCTCGAAAATGATGAAGATTCAATTATTGTTGTAGATGGCGATACAGTGAAACTTATTTTCTCAGAAGATTCTGTTCTTTACAAGTCAGTAAATGAATTTCTCGATATTCCTGATCAAACAAGCCTCGATTATCAATTAACTCACGAATCGGATATTCTATTAACCGGTATACCTGCCGGAACTCGTATCGATCCTTCCGTAGTTCCGGGCATGGAAGATTTGGTAAATGATACAATTTTCCCTTTCAATTTACCAAATTCGATACGCCTTGATAGTATTTTTCTTAATGAGGGAAATATGGTATTAGATATTACCAACCATTTTAATCACGAATTAACCTTAATAATTACCTCTGTATCCTTGTTTGATTTTGCTGACAATTTTTTTGTTGATTCTGTAACCAATATCATGCCTGGTCAAACAATATCTACAAGTTTTAATATCGATAATTATACAGTACGCACTGTTCTCGACACCAACAATAACTCTGCTATTAGCATTAAATTCACTCCAGTATTAATTAAGGGTGCTTCAGATGTTATTAGTTCAACAGAGTCGGCAGATTTAACTTTTGGAATTGATCAGATCGACGATTTTAATTCGGTATTCGGATTTTTTGGTTACCAGACGGAAAGTATTGATACTATTCTTGAAGATGTAGTACCAGACGAACTAGAGGGTTTTGAGGGAAATCTGAATGTTACAAATCCGAAGCTTCGACTCCATTATAAGAACTCAATAGGAGTTGCTATTGCTCTGGATATGAATCTGGATTTGTACCAAAACCCGGATCCAATTCCTACTACTGTTGATTTAGGGCGCTCAGAATTAAATTATTCCAGTGACTATTTGATGCCCGAGTACCTCGATAATATAACCTTTGACAGAACAACGGTTCCAAATATAGATGAGCTTATTGCTTTACCAATGCCGGATATTATCAATGCACAAGCACAAGCCTATTCAAATATTGGTGTGGATTCGGCCAGCACTTTGAACTGGGCATTAGAAACCAGCGAAATTCTGGTAGCTGTTGAAGTGGAAGTGCCGCTGGAATTCAGAGCTGATTTAACTTATGCCGATACAATTAAATTAAGCGACAGGGAAGAAGAAGAAAATGAAACTTACGAAATTGAGTTTGCAAATCTGCATTATAAATTTCAGAATTATTTTCCCTTTGGCATAGGAGGTGAGTTAGTAGCCTATGACTCTATTAATGATATCAACCTGGGAATTATAGATTTAAATCCTACTGGAGGGGAGTGGTTTCTTGAACCAGCTCCGGTTGATGCCAATGGTAATGTTATACGCTCCCAGGTGCAGGAAAATGCTAACCAGATACCTGTAGATCCGGATTTGGCCGAGGACATTATTACCACAGCAACCCATTTAATTTTTAATGCCGAATTTCAAACTACTGGTTATGGCTCTGTAAGCTCAGTAAGAGTGAGCGCCGATAGTGATTTACTATTCCAGTTTGGTATTGAAGCAAAAGGAAAATATTACCCCGAACAATAAACACGATAGAAAATGCACAACAATAAATACATCATACAGCTTTTGATTATTACTGCGTGTATGTTCGCAGCAAATACTATTGTAAAAGGGCAGGGGAATACTGTTTATTACATGGGTACTCTTCCACAATCCTATTTCATGAATCCCGCTACTCAACCACAGTGCGATGTTTATATCGGTCTGCCTGTTGCGTCGCAAATTAATGCGCGGGTAACTACAGGTAGTTTAAGTGCGGGAGACTTTTTCTTCAAGGACCCCCTTTCCGACTCTGTAATCACCTGGACTCACCCAAATGCCGATCCGAATGATTTACTGGCAAAGCTCAATAAAGTCGAAACATGGGGAGGTACCATTGACTTTAGCCTCGTTTCTTTTGGATTCAGGGTTAAAGATATGTATTTCAGCTTTGATGCCGCAGTGCGTAACAGCATTACCACCAGCCTGTCAAAAGATTACGTTGAGTTTGCCTGGCTAGGTAATGAGAATGACAGGACTTATGACTTTTCTGATATGGGTGTGGAAGTGATGGAATACATGGAGTTTGGTGTAAATATTTCAAGACATTTCGGGGACCAGCTTCAAATAGGAATTCGTCCAAAGATGCTTTTTGGATTAGCCACAATAAGTACATTAAGTAATAGCACTACTCTATATACCAGTACAGAAGAGTGGGTATTAAACTCCAATGCGGAAGCTCGCTTTGCCGCTACTGGTGTAACAATTCCTGTCGATGAAGAAGGAAATATTGATTGGGACCAAGATTTTGAATTTGACAGTACAATATTTAGTCCTACGGGATACCAGAAAATTCTTAGCAAAAATCGTGGTTGGGGAATTGATATAGGGGCACATTATAAACCTATTGATAATTTGCAGGTTTCATTAAGTGTACTTGATTTAGGTTACATAAAATGGCGCGAGAGCACTCATGTTGCCGAGGTTAACGGTACCTATGTCTACGATGGTTTAGAAGCTGACTCGGTTTTTGATGGAGGTGATTTCGGACAAGCGTTACTTGATACTTTGAAGGAAAACCTGAATGTGACGCAATCGGCTGGTACATTTACCACTACTTTAAATCCTAAATTATTTGTAGGCGCCAGATACTTTCTTACGCCCGGATTTGATATAGGTATTCTGTCACGCACAGAATTTTTGCCCAGCTATATTAATCAGGATTTACTGCTACTGGCTAATTGGCATCCGATTCCGATGATTTCTATTTCAGGCAGCTACAATTTACTGAGTAAGACGCATAGCACATTTGGTTTGGGCTTAGGTCTAAAGCTTGGCCCATTTAATGTGTATACGGTGCTGGAGGATGTTCCATTCAAGTATGACATTGTACGCGAGGGTGGTGCCCCTATTCCATTACCGGTTGAGCAGAACAATTACAATGTTCGTTTTGGTGTAAACTTGGTTTTTGGTTGTAATCAAAAGAAAAAACAGAAAAACAATAAGCCACTCTTTAATTCTTCCGACTGGATTTTATAATACAGCTAATAAAGTATAATTATCATATATTTGCAGCAGGGAGGTAGATTGTTTTCTACCTCTTTTTGTTGAATAGAATATTAGCTATGGGTTTTTTTCGACTGTTATTAATTTTCTTTCTTGTTTACTTTGCAGTTAGGCTTATTCGATCCATCTTTCGGCCTCGTGCAAGTCAAAGAAATTATCAATATAAGCAGAGCCAGCGCCGCGAAGGGGATGTTTCTATTAAGGTTGATCCCTCTAAAAAAACGAAGAAAGTCTCAAAAGACGAAGGCGATTATATCGATTACGAAGAGGCCTGATCGATGCTGCTTTTCATTTTTTTTGCAAAGCTCGATGCAAAAATAAAATCGTTAAGTTCCTTGTGATCCGACTTTAATATTTCATCGTTGCTGCCTTCCCAGCATTTATGTCCCTGGTGAATAAAAATAACCTTTTCGCCTATTTCCATAACCGAGTTCATATCATGCGTATTTACGATAGTTGTGATATGATACTCTTCGGTTATGTCGCAGATTAACTTATCAATAACCAGTGCGGTTTTTGGATCCAGTCCCGAGTTAGGCTCATCGCAGAACAGGTATTTTGGGTTTAAAACAATGGCACGTGCAATGGCAACACGTTTTTGCATACCACCGCTTAGTTCAGCTGGGAACAAATGGTTTACTTTGTTAAGGTTCACTCTGTTAAGGCAAAAATTCACCCGATCGAGTTTTTCTTTATCACTCATCGAAGTAAACATATCTAGCGGAAAGCGTATGTTTTCTTCCACCGTTAGCGAATCAAAAAGCGCACTGCCCTGGAAGAGCATTCCCATTTCCTTTCTCAAAACACTTCTTTGTTTCTGAGGCATGGTAACCAAATCGATATCTTTATATATAATGCTTCCTTCATCGACCTCATGCAATCCGATAATTGATTTTAATAATACGGTTTTTCCGGAACCACTCTTTCCAATAATGAGGTTTGTTTTTCCGGGCTCAAATTCCACTGAAATGTTGTGCAATACTTTTTCGCCGGAAAACGATTTACTAATATTTTTAACGGATATCATCAGGCAAGTAATAATTGTGTGAGAATAACATTAAACAGGAGGATTAGAACAGAGCTGGCCACCACTCCTTTTGTACTGGAATGTCCAACTTCCAGTGCTCCGCCCTTTACGTGGTAGCCATAATACGCCGGAACGGTGGTAATTATTATGGCAAAAACTACTGTTTTTATAAGCGAATAGCTCACATAAAATGGTACAAACCAATACTGAATTCCATAGATATAATCGGCCGATGAGAGTGCTCCGGTGGTCACACTTGCTAACCAACCTCCAAAAACCCCCACGAACATACTTAAGAGGGTTAAGAGCGGGTTAAAAATCACAGCAGCTATAACTTTTGGCAAAATAAGGTAGCAAGCCGAATTAATGCCCATAACCTCCAATGCGTCTATTTGCTCAGTTATGCGCATGTGTCCTATTTCCGAAGCAATATTTGAACCAACCTTTCCGGCTAATATTAATCCTACAATGGTGGATGAAAACTCCAGCAGCATGGTATCACGCGCGGTTAATCCGATTAAGTACAGAGGAATAAGTGGGTTTTCGAGATTATACCGGGTTTGCAATGTAACCACAGCTCCCATAAAAATAGAAATGATAATAACTATGCCGATGGAATTAATACCCAGGCTGTCAATTTCTCGAATAATTTGCCGGTAGTACATTTTCCACTTTTCGGGACGCGAAAAGACCCTTTGCATTAAAATAAAATACCTGCCTAACTCCGATAGCATTTTCATGTTGGAACTACTGTTTTTAGCCTTAAATGATATCCTAAATTAACCCGGAACCTTATTAAGGCATGGTTTTTTAGCGAAAATAGTAAATACCCCCGATTATTGGCTTAATAAACCATTTAGTTCCCGATAAAAATGTCTTTTGTCAACAAAAAATGCCGTCTGTTAAATTTAAGGAAAAGTATATCAAAAAAATAAGGCCGTTTAAGCGTGTTTTTATAATTTGCGGCCACAATTAAACATATACATAAAATGAGTACACAAAATTATTGCGTAATTATGGCAGGTGGAGTTGGAAGCAGATTCTGGCCCTTTAGCCGTTCGCAAAAGCCAAAGCAATTTTTAGATATTCTTGGCACCGGACAGAGTTTATTACAATCTACTTTTGAGCGATTTAATAAGATAATACCTAAAGAAAATATTCTGATAGTATCAAATGCTGATTATGCAGATATTATTTTAGAGCAGTTACCTGAGATTACAAAAGATCAGGTTTTGCTGGAGCCTATGCGGCGCAATACTGCTCCTTGTATTGCATTTGCTAATTATAAAATAAAATCAAAAGATCCGGAGGCAAATATAGTCGTAACTCCTGCTGATCACATTATTTTAAAAGAAATGCAATTTCTTAGTGTTGTGGAAAATGGACTTAAATTTGTCGATGAAAATGACGCCCTGCTTACATTAGGTATTCAGCCTTCGCGTCCCGAGACAGGTTATGGATATATTCAAATCAGTGGCGAAAAGGATAATATAGAGCTGAACAAAAGCTTCAGGAAGGTTAAAACATTTACCGAAAAGCCAAACCATGAGCTGGCACAAAAATTCCTTGAAAGCGGCGATTTTTTCTGGAACTCTGGAATGTTCTTTTGGTCGCTTAATGCCATAAATAAATCTTTTGAACAACATTTACCAGATGTAGATAATCTTTTCAAAGATGGGCTTGGCAAATACAATACAGAAGAAGAACAAACCTTTATTGATTCTGCTTATTCGAAGTGTAAGAATATTTCCATCGATTATGGCATCATGGAAAAAGCTTCTAATGTGCACGTTTTATGTGCAGATATCGGATGGTCTGATTTGGGAACATGGGGGTCACTTTACGATATATCTGATAAAGACGCAAACAAAAACTTCGTAAATGGTGGTCATAGTTTTCTTTATGACACAAAGAATTGCATGGTTTCCTTATCGGAGAATAAAATTGCTGTTATTCAGGGTTTGGAAGATTCAATTGTGGTAGATGCCGATGACATTCTTCTAATTTGTAAAAAGAAAGAAGAACAACGCATTAAACAATTTGTGAATGATGTTAAACTCGAAAAAGGCGAAGAGTATATATAGTCATAATTATAATAATAAGGATAAAAGATAATAAAAAAGGCTTCCGGAATTCCGGAAGCC
>DNTK01000417.1 GCA_003508755.1 Bacteroidales bacterium
CCAATGATGATTAACAACTAGCAATAAAAATAGCTATATACCTAAGGGCTGTCCTGAAACAAAACAGGGACAGCCTCTTTTTTTTATATCAGAAACAATGAAATTAAATCTTAAGAATCCCATCGTATTTTTCGATTTAGAAACAACAGGAATTAATGTTGCGAGCGACCGAATCGTTGAGATTTCCTACTTAAAAGTTTTCCCCGATGGCAAAGAAGAATCGAAAACCTATCGGGTAAATCCGACAATACCTATTCCAAAACAAGCTTCAGACATCCACGGAATTCTTGATGAAGACGTAAAGGATAAGCCCACATTTGCTGAGTTAGCTAAGTCGATAGCCAAAGACATGGAAGGGTGCGACCTTGGTGGTTATAATTCTAATAAATTCGACATCCCCCTGCTGGCCGAAGAAATGATTCGGGCCGAAGTAGAAGTCGACTTCAAAAAACGCAAATTTATTGATGTACAGGTCATTTTTTTAAAGAAAGAACCCCGCACACTGGGAGCTGCCTATCAGTTCTTTTGCAATAAAGAATTAACAGATGCCCATAGCGCAGAAGCAGATACCCGGGCAACCTATGAAATTCTGCAGGCACAGCTCGATCGATATTCCGACCTGGAAAACGATATCGATAAATTATCTGACTTTTCCAGTCATAATAAAAATGCAGACTTTGTGGGAAGAATCATATACAACGAAAATGGCGAAGAATGCTTTAACTTTGGCAAGTATAAAGGTAAAAAGGTGGTTGATGTCTTTGAAAAAGATCCGGGCTATTATGGCTGGATGATAAACAATGATTTTCCATTATATACTAAAAACCTCTTAACCAAGATTAAACTCCGAAGTGCCTTTACCGGCAAAAAGTAATAATATATTGCTCAAGTGCTTATGCAATAAAAACCTGAGGACTAAAGGAATTTATAAATGAAAATTATCTGTATTGGCCGCAATTATGTCGAGCATGCCAGGGAACTAAACAATCCTTTGCCTGAGAATCCTGTTTTTTTCATGAAGCCCGATAGTGCCTTATTGCTAAAAAACCGGCCATTTTACATTCCTGAGTTTTCAAATGAAATTCACCACGAGGTCGAATTAGTCGTAAAAATTCACCGGTTGGGAAAGCACATCGATAAAAAATTTGCACACAGGTACTACAATGAAATTGGTCTGGGAATTGATTTTACAGCCCGCGACATTCAACGAAAATGTAAAGAGAAAGGCTTGCCCTGGGAAATTGCCAAGGCCTTTGATTATTCAGCTGTTTTAGGAGATTTTGTTAAAATCGGCAAGTTAAAAAACAAAGCATCCATTGATTTTGAATTACATAAAAATAATGTGTGCGTTCAAAAAGGAAATTCCAAAGATATGCTTTTTAGTATTGACGAAATCATCGCATATATTTCGCAGTTTGTAACACTTAAAATTGGTGATTTAATTTTTACAGGAACACCTGCAGGTGTAGGCGCGGTTGCAATGAATGATAAACTAGTTGGTAAACTCGAAGGAAAAGTGATGTTCGATTTTATGGTAAAGTAGTGATGTTTTCTTTATAACCTAGCTATAGGTATCTTCAAGGTCCAGCAATACTATCTAATATTATTTTTTATTAGAATAATAACCCATGATTTCATATTAAAACTCCTTTGTATACGGGAGCGTAAAATAAAACTCTGAGCCAAGTCCTTTCTGTGATTTAACCCCTATCTGACCATCCATTAACCCAATTAACCCTTTTGAGATGGCAAGTCCAAGCCCTGTACCTGCAACCTTGGCACTTCGATCAGCCTCACCCTGCCTAAAGCGTTCAAATACTGTTTTTTGCAAATTCTGAGGTATTCCGGATCCACTATCTTTTACAAAAAACTTAATCTCGTTTCGGTTTACCAGTTCGCAACCATAGCGAATTTTTCCCTCATTTGTAAATTTCAGGGCATTTGATAACAAATTAATCATAACCTGCTTTAATCGAATTTCGTCACTAACAAAAATCAATTCTTCTGTTACAGGATATTTTAATTCAATATCAACATGGTATTTCTCCAATCGGTCGCGTTCAAAACTTATGGTCTCATCTAATTCCTTCAGTATTTTTCGAATATCAATTTGCGTTTTAAAAATACTTAACTGGCCGGCTTCTATCTTAGAGATATCAATTATATCGCTTATTAGTGTGAGAAGTTGCTTTGAACTGGAGATAATATAATCAGCATAGCGTTCCTTTTTCTCATCGGGCATATATTTATTGGTTAACATGGTTGAAAATCCAATAATCCCATTGAGAGGTGTTCGTATTTCATGGCTCATATTGGCTAAAAATGCAGATTTTAATCGATCACTCTCCTCTGCCTTTTTCTTGGCCAATCTTAAAGCCTCTTCGTATTTTAACCGTTCTGTAATATCTCGACAAACACCGTTAAACCCCTGAAGATTGCTTTTTGCATCGTAAATGCCTGTTATCTGAACCTCGTACCAGTTAAGCCTGCCATATTTTCCCGAGAGCTGAATAGTAAAGCGCTGCGGTTCTGATATATCAGGACGTAATGCCAATACAGTATCGAGGTTTTTCTTAAGCGTATTTCCTGACCATTCCGGAATTAAAACATCAAAACCACGGCCTACCAATTCGTTGTAGCTGTAATCCAGCGTTCGCTCGATAGAAGGAGCAACAAATGTGAATTTTAGATCACGATCGAGGATAAAAAAGATATCTGAAATGCTATTAGCAATTAACCTGTATTTATCTATTATTGTTGTATTTTTTTGCAGCCGGCTTTCTTGTGCAGCAGGAATAACAGCATTGTTATCCGGAAGGTTAATTCCTTCTAAAAAAGCAAGCAAGAAAAATTCCTTTTCCACCTGATAGCGATTCAGATGGACATTAATCATTTTGAGGTTAACAGGATTAATCATAGAAACTTTGTGCACCTCACCTAACTCCCATACCTGGCTAATTTCATTTATTAGTCCGGGGTTATCCAAAAACTGAAGTATATCCTCGAGGCGTTGACCAACTATATTTGCTTTTGCTAAAATGGGTTTATTCTGAAATACTACTTTATGGCTTCGGTCAAATGCTAATACAATTCCAGGGTAGTAAGTAAAATCTCTAAATATCTCTTTCAGCTTGTCATTTACCGGCTTGTTTTCGGTGGATATGCTTTCTGATATCTCCCTTCTTAACCCCTCTATATACGACTCTACAGCATCTTGAGCAACCGAAGAAAGACCGATAGACGCAATGTTCTCCTTAAACTTTTGAACACTATTTTCAAGCTTTTGCACTGGAATTGTCTTCATTAGAATGCACTAAACTGGTTGAATTTAAATTTTTCAGTATAAAAATAATTCGCACCCCGAAAATATTTTTCTAGTTATACTATTAAATATTGAATTGGGTTACAGAAAAAAGCTATTGTCTAATATATGCTTTTAAGTTCTTGATTGATGGTACAAAAGAAGTGATTAATGGCTTTATTTTCGTGCAACTTACCATCTGTTAACTCATGAATATTGACTTTGTTTTCTACCTGCTGCACAATAACCTGCCAGTCGTGTATACTAAATACTCGAAGAAAGCGCAAACCGGTGTGATATAACAACTTGATTTTCTTCAGCAAAGAAGCATGCTGATCTATAACCTTCGAAATAAAAGAAAACCGGCTTGAAAGATTCATTTCGATGGAATTTTTCAAATCATATATGTTTATCCCTCGCAAATGATATATTTCAATATAGCGGTAAAGTCCAGTAGCACCTAAGGCATCCATATCATCAGCAATGGTTAAAAGAGAATATATGCTTGGAGTAAGATATCTTTCCCCTCTTGTTAAATATGATTTATCATCATGCAGTATAATGGCCTCTAGCAGTTCTTCTGTTAGGGAATTATTCCATGTATCAATATCCTTAAGAAAGGATCCTGCTATTTCGGCACTTTGTTCGCCATGCCTGATATCTAAAGTTTTTGTAAGACCAACGTCATGAAACCAGGAAGCAAAAAACAATGCTTCCACAAACGCTTCACTAAAATCGGTCCCTGTTTGCTCAAAAGCTTCCATAAGTTGTTTTGCATTACTCCATACCCTTTTATGGTGTTCTAAATCATGCGACGGCAACCAAACGTCTTTAAATTCCAGGGTTATTCTTTCATGTACAGCAGCCAAATACTTTTCTTCTGACTTTTGAATATGTATCTGCAAATTACTCACCTGCTAAATCTTTTATTCGCCCACAAAAGTGCAATAATTTTCATTACTTTCGCAGCTGTTTTTACAAACATCAAGGGAATGACCACCTGGAACGGTAAGAATTCATGAAAGACTTAACTCAAGGGAAAGAAAGTAAGGTAATACTGGCGTTTGCAGCGCCCATGCTTGTAGGTAATCTCTTTCAGCAAACCTATACCATATTCGACAGTATTATTGTAGGCAGACTTATTGGTGACGAAGCGCTTGCAGCCGTTGGTGCATCATTCCCGATTATTTTTGCGCTTATTTCTTTTGTGATTGGAATTGCTACAGCCGGCACAATAATAATCTCCCAGTATTATGGAGCAAAAGATTTCAAGAAGGTTCAAAAAGCCATCGATACTATTTTTGTGTTTATCTTTTTCGCTTCGCTGCTTATTATGGTCATTGGAATAGGTTTCGGGAAAAAGATATTTGAACTTACCAAGCTCCCAGAGGAGGTAATTCCTCAGGCTACTGTTTACCTCAGAACTATAATCATGGGTACAGTATTGCTATTTGGATTTAATGGTATAAATTCTATTCTCAGGGGTGTAGGCGATTCAAAAACACCGCTTTATTTTCAAATTGCAGCTGCCCTGCTCAATATCATACTTGATTATGTGTTTATCAAGTACTTTCACATGGGCATTAGAGGTGCAGCCCTGGCCTATGTAATAGCACATGCAGTGACCTTTGTTTCGGCAGCTGTCTACCTGAACAAAACCCATAAACTGGTTCGGATAAATTTTATTCGATTCGATTTTTCCAAAGAAATATTTCGGCATAGTTTAAGAATTGGCCTTCCCTCAGGACTACAACAAACTTTTGTAGCCTTGGGTATGATTGCGCTTTACCGCATCGTCAATGACTTTGGCACGGATGTGGTAGCTGCCTATTCAGTGGCAGGAAGAATTGACGGGCTTGCCATGATACCTTCAATGATATTCGGGCAGGCACTGAGCTCATTCGTGGGGCAGAATCTCGGTGCAGGAAAAACAGACAGAGTGCGGCGAGGATTGATAGCAACGCTGGTGTACTCTATTGCAGTAAGCTTTTCGGTAGCACTCATTGTTATTGTATTCAGAAAATTTTTTATGGGCGTTTTTACTGAAACAACAGAAGTTATCGAAATTGGAGCAGAATACTTAATAATTGTGAGCAGCTGCTATATTATTTTTTCAATTATGTTTGCATTAAACGGAGTAATGCGCGGTGCAGGTGATACATTGATACCCATGTTTATTACATTGTTTTCTTTATGGGTGATTCGGGTTCCTTTCGCGGCAATACTGTCAAAAAGTATGGATGAAATAGGTATCTGGATAGCAGTACCCTTAGCATGGAGTGTTGGCTCTTTATTTTCATTTATCTATTACCGGACTGGAAACTGGAAGAAGAGGGTTATTATACATCCGAGCGAACCTTAATTTTTTAATATAGGTTCTTTTTATTACTTTAACTTGTTAAAGAGACGTAAAACATTTTAACACTATTTCTGAGAACCAGCTGATATAAAAGCTGCATTAACTCAGAGTACATTCACAGAAACTGAAGGCAATATGCTAAAATCAATGACGGGGTTCGGCAAAGCAGTTTGCGAACTCAAGGACAAAGTAATTACCATTGAAATAAAATCGCTAAACAGCAAGCAACTCGATATTTTTACTCGGATACCTGCTATTTATCGCGAAAAAGATTTAGATATTCGTAATTTACTTTCCAATAAACTAAAGCGGGGTAAGATTGAGTTTAATTTAATAATTGAAATTACCGATGCAAAAAATGCCGGTAAAATAAATGCGCCTGTTGTAAAAGAATATTATAAGCAACTGAAAGAAATCGGGAATGAACTGAAAATCGATTACAACGATTCAATATTAGGGCTAATAATGAGGTTACCCGAGTCCTTAAAAATTGATAAAGAAGAACTCGATGACAGCGAATGGAAAAAAGTAACAGATGCTATTCAAACAGCCCTTACATCCTTAAACGAGTTCAGAAACCAGGAAGGTGCTGCCCTTAAAAAAGACTTGCTTCACAGAATTAACAAGATAGAAGAGACCATACCGAAAATAAAAGAATTTGAAGCAGATAGAATAAAAAGCATCCGTGAAAAACTGGAGTCGAGCTTAAACGAATATTCTGAGATTGAAAAAGTAGACACCAACAGGCTGGAACAGGAGTTAATTTACTATCTCGAAAAACTTGATATTACAGAAGAAAAAGTACGCCTGCGCAATCATTGCACCTATTTTAAAGAAGTGATTGAAAGCAGTGAACCAGTTGGTAAGAAGTTAGGCTTTATAGGCCAGGAGATTGGTCGGGAGGTAAATACAATCGGCTCAAAAGCCAACAACCACGATATACAAAAACTAGTGGTAGAGATGAAGGATGAACTGGAAAAAATAAAAGAACAAGTACTTAACGTATTATAAAAACAGGAATTATGGCAGAAAAATTAGTGATTTTTTCGGGCCCTTCCGGAGCAGGAAAGTCAACAATAGTAAAGCATTTAAGAGATATTGATGAGTTTGCCCTGGCATTTTCTATTTCTGCAACCAGCCGCCCCAAAAGAGAAGGTGAGATGGAAGGCAAAGATTACTATTTTATGAGTGTCGATGATTTTAGAAGCCGTATCGAGGATAACGACTTTATCGAGTGGGAAGAAGTGTATCCGAAACAATACTACGGAACATTAAAATCAGAAATTACCCGACTTACCAGGGAAGGAAATAACATAATATTCGATGTGGATGTTGTTGGCGGAAGCAATATAAAGCGCATGAATCGTGATAAAGCCATATCTGTTTTTATCAAGCCTCCGTCGATGGAAGTTTTGGAAGAACGGCTGGAACAGCGGAAAACTGAGTCTGAGGAAAGTAAACAAAAACGCCTTAAAAAAGCTAAGCTGGAACTTACTTATGCCCGCAGGTTTGATCATGTAATAACAAACGACGATCTGAAAAGGGCAACTATTGAGGCTGAAAAACTGGTTCGTGACTTCCTGACAGAGTAATCATGAAGAGGACTGGGCTCTATTTTGGTTCTTTCAATCCAATTCACATTGGTCACCTTGCCATTGCCAATTATTT
>DNTK01000345.1 GCA_003508755.1 Bacteroidales bacterium
GCATTGGCTCTGAGTATATTATAAACAGGTTTTTCCTTCTTTTCTTTTGAAAAGCAAATGGCTGCAATTCCACAGATTAGCAGAATTGCAGCCATTTCATCAAGCAGGTTGGTTTTAATTACCTCGAAATACTTCTTTTCGAGATAAACACTCACAAAAGCAAATGTTTTTACATTAAAAAAAGAGGGCTTTCCACCCCAAAAATAGAGCCATGCACTTGCAATCGAGAGTAGTATTAAAACATACCCCAACCACTTAAATTTATAGTGTAGCAATGGTACCTTTAGCTCCATGAACGAGTATTAATTGTAGCTGGCTATTCCTGTTTGGTAAGTTGAACCATCTTCGAAATTAATGCTTAATCCAACAATACCAAACCTATGATTAAAAATGTAAACTATTTTAGATACACCAGGAATATTACGTCCGGTTTCTTCCACCTGAATAGTTTTTATGTACATAAAGTTCCAGTAATAATCATCTTCGGTTGACTTATGTACTACCTCTCTCTTTAAATTTCCCAACTTATACACATCACCGACATTAGCATCGTATTTAACAAGAATAATTGAGCCCTCATCAAAAACACTTTCCATTCCTTCGGTAGTTATTCTGTAACGTTCGGTTACTGTAACCTGGTTATCATTTATTGAGGCACCAGCTAAATTGCTAAGCATTGCTTTATAATTAGCATCGGAAATTATTCCGGTATAGGTAACAGTTGATACTCCATCCGAAAGATCGGTTACCTCCGCTGACAAACTACCAACACCATATGGTGTGCTTATAATTTCGAACTCATTGCCTACCTCTCCCATGGTCGACTGCGCACCGCCTAATTTATCAGCACTTCCACTATCACTTTTTTCGCATGCAATAAATGTTAGAACGAGTAAAAAATAGCCTAGAAAAATTAAAGGATTTGTTTTCATTTTTTTTGATTTAGAGAATTACACTAAATGCTAATATTATATAGAAAACATATTGATGATACCAGAAGGTTTCAATATTTGGTTAATCCTTAAAAAGAGGATGCCAAATAGCTCTAAAATGGGTTAAATGATTAAGAAATTGCAAAAAAGTATGAACCGTTTTATGAATTAAAACAACAAATTACAAAAGGCAATAAAACTGTCCCCAGCCTTTCGGCCGGGGATAGTTCACTCTAATTATCAACTCCCTCAACTAAAATAACCTTATTATTAGCCGAAAACTCAACTGTGCCCGCTTTAACAAATTTTTCTTCACCGGTATAGGCATTACGTACCTTTGTTTCATCTTTAAATATTCCGGCAACATTTACTGTAGAAATGGCCTCATTGGTTAGCTTCACAACTACTTTATCGGTAATACCATCTTTCTCATAGGTTCGTGCGTATGTATTATCACCTAAATCTATTTGCTTACCTGCCCCAACTGACAAATGATTATTTCTAAACTTACCCAGCTTTTGCCAGTGTACTAAAACGTCCTGATTTTCGCCCCAAATCATATCACCCCTATAACCTTGTGCCGGATCCGAAGTTTGAAATCCTGCACCTACCGGACGAGCCACCTCATCGCCATAGAATATTTGAATGGCTCCGGGCGAAAGCAGTAAGGTTGTACCATTGTCGATCATATTATTGATATCAACATCACGCTTGTAGGTATAATTAAGATACGTAAGTGTATTCCAGTCATCCCTGGTATTCAGGTAATCGGCATATTCCTGCCAAACCTCACCTATCGAGTTCAGGTTGCCATCTTTAGGAAATGTGAAATTTACTATAGAAGCATATCCGGCATCGGCACAATCAGGTCTGTATTCAATTCCGGAATCCCAGATATCGCCTGTCATCCAAACACCATCGGTCCACTTAGACGCTGCTTTTTCCGGATTATTTTTTCTATAAGTGGCAAGTGCTGCATTGCACTCTTCGTTTAATTGTTTCCAACGGAACATTTCAATGTTTTCTACTACATCACAACGGAATCCATCAATACCAAATTCCTCAACCCATGCCGAAATCCACTTAATTACATAATCGGTAGGTGCTAAATCCATATCTTTCCGGTATTTAACGGCCGATGGATTCACCCATGGTTGAAAATCATCACCCTCCATGGCCCACTTGTTTTTCAATAGTGGCGGAAGTTTTACAGCTTCGGTTTTCTCTGTTTTAAAATCGGGTAATCCAAAAATACTTTCTGTAAGAACATCTTTATCTACCTCGTCGGCAGTTCTAATCCAGTCATAGCCCCACCAGTTATCCCAAACCGAATCGTTCTCAAAATCGAAATGTCTTAAATAGCCATATATCTTATAATGTGGCAGATCCTTACCTTCATAAAGCTTGTCGATATGCTCTGCAGCTTCGGCTTCGTTAAGCTTTACACCACCAAAGTTGTATTGCACTGCATCAAGCAGTGTATTATATCCCGGGTGATTTAATCCAACATCCATTATTATTCGTATGCCCTGTTCATGCGCTAAATCAACAAAGGTTCTGAATTCCTCGATGGTACCATAGTTTTTATCAATCATGGTAAAGTCCATAGGGTAGTATCCATGATAAGCATAATGAGGAAAATCGTTTTTGCTTCCTCCGCCAACCCAACCATGAATTTGCTCATACACTCCGGTAACCCAGATTGCGTTTATTCCAAGGTCGGTAAAATAGCCTTCACGTAGTTTCTGAGTAAGACCAATCAGGTCGCCACCATGAAAAGTGGCTGTGTTTTTATAATCGGTTCCATAATCAACAATACGACCATAATTTACATCGTTCTCTGTGGAGCCGTTTACAAATCGATCGACATAAACAAAATATACGGTAGCGTTATCCCAACTAAAAGTTGGTTGTTTTGTTTTTGATTTTTCAGGTGAACAAGAAAACAACAATACTAAACTGAAGAGTATTGTTGTAATACTACATATTCGTTTCATAGTTGAATAAATTAGATTATCGGATGTTTCGAGTATTATTAAATAAGTTAGTCTTTAATCTAGAATTAAAGAAAATTATTTTAATTCAATTTGAAAAAGGAGCAGTATAAACAACCTGAATTAAAGGATTGAAATAAAAATGTAAATGCAAATTGTAAGGAATCTATCTTGTCTACGTCTATTGTTGCAGAAACAAATAAAAATTAAATATCATGGTTAAAGCAATATGGAAAGGACAAGTTCTGGCAGAAAGCAATAAAACAGTAATTGTTGATCGTAAACACTACTTCCCGATTGAAGATGTTAAAAAAGAATTCCTGGAAAACAGCCAGACACATACGGTATGTTCATGGAAGGGCGAAGCCAGCTATTATACGGTAGTTGTTGAAGGAGAGAAAAATAAAGATGCTGCCTGGTATTA
>DNTK01000078.1 GCA_003508755.1 Bacteroidales bacterium
AAGTAATTAATTTTTATTATAAATAGTTAGCTATGCCGAAGATGAAGACGAATTCCGGAGCTAAAAAGCGTTACACGCTCACAGGTTCTGGAAAAATTAAGAGAAAGCATGCTTACAAAAGTCACATTTTGACTAAAAAGTCGAAAAAGCGCAAGCGTAACCTTACCTACTTTGGTGCAGTACACAAAGCAGATGAGAGCAACGCTAAGCTATTATTGGCTATGAAGTAAGCTAAAAGTATTATTTATTAGTATTAACTGAGTGTGTTAGCTCCAAAGGGTTCTGTTCATCCATTATTAATCGGAACGGAAACGCTAAACATTCCAAAAACAAAGTAGAAAATGCCAAGGTCAGTAAATGCAGTAGCATCAAGAACCAGAAGAAAGAAGATCCTCAAACTGGTAAGAGGACAATTCGGAAGAAGAAAAAATGTATGGACCGTTTCTAAAAACGCCTACGAAAGAGGGCTTCAATATGCCTACAGAGACAGAAAAAACAAAAAGCGCACAATCAGGGGATTGTGGATCCAGCGTATTAACGCAGGTGCTCGTCAGTATGACATGTCTTACTCAGTATTCATGGGTAAATTAAGCCAAAAAGGTATTGAGCTAAACCGTAAAGTGTTAGCCGACCTTGCCATGAATCACCCTGAAGCTTTTGAAGCAGTTGTTAAAGCTGTGAAATAAAACTATTTGTTAATAATTTATAAAGGGAAGCAGAAGTTTTGCTTCCCTTTTTTATTTTTACAAGGTCAATCACACAAATAAGAACATTTTTAACAACCAATATATGAACATTGCCCTAATAGGATATGGCAAAATGGGTAAGACCATTGAAAAAATAGCCCTGGAAAGAAATCATACCATTGTTCTGAAAATCGATATCGAAAATGCTGCTGATCTTACACCTCAGAACCTTAAAAAGGCAGATGTAGCCATCGATTTTTCTATTCCTGATTCGGCCTACTCCAATATCCTGAAATGCTTTGAAGCGATGGTACCTGTTGTTTGCGGGACAACAGGATGGCTCGATAAAATGGATGAAGTATTAAGTATTGCTAAATCCGGCAACAATGGATTCTTTTATGCATCGAACTACAGTGTAGGGGTAAATATTTTCTTTAAACTAAATCAATACCTGGCAAAAATGATGAGCAAGTTTGAGACCTACCAGGTAAGCATGGAGGAAGTTCACCATATCCATAAACTCGATGCCCCAAGCGGAACTGCAATTACCCTTGCCGAGGGAATAATTGATAATATTGAAAATAAGAAAGATTGGAAACTTGATATACCATCGGAGACTTCCAGCATCGGAATAAAAGCTATTCGAAAAGACGAAGTTCCGGGAATTCACCGAATTAAGTACGACTCGGAAGTTGATTTTATTCACATCGAACATTCAGCAAAGAGTCGCCAGGGATTTGCCCTTGGAGCTGTTTTGGCTGCAGAATACATGCCTGGTAAAACAGGCTACCATACCATGGAAGATTTACTAAATCTCGAATAATACATGTATTCCAGCAATCTTAATAATCGATAAGACTTTATTAAGCCCTCAATGGTTAAGAAACACCTAAAAAAAACAAAATCGGTAATTAACAACCCCTTCTTTAAATTGCTTTTTGCCTCAGCAATTTATACTGCCTGGGTATTATGGATGGGCTATTATCTCCTGCTTTTTGGACTTATTATCATAGCCGACCTGTATTTAACCCGGTTTATCAACTGGCGGTTCTGGCGAAAACGCCTGCCCAAGGGCATGCAGAATAAAATCTCGACTGAGCTATTCGATTCTGTTTTAATCGCTTTGTTTGTAGCGGTTTTTTTGAGGGTTTATCTGATTGAGGCATACTCCATCCCTACTTCTTCAATGGAACGGACATTAATGGTGGGCGATTACATTATGGTAAGCAAGCTAAGTTACGGACCACGGTTACCCATGACCCCCTTAACAATCCCCTTCTCGCACAATACAATGCCCTATACCAAAAACAAGAGTTCATTTATTTCATCTGTGCAGCTTCCTTATAAGCGGCTGCCTGGAATAAATAAGATAAAGCACTCAGACGTTATTGTATTTAATTACCCCGAAGGAGATACGGTAATAAAAAAGCTCCCTGAAAAAAGCTATTATACTCTCACGCGACAATATGGAACCAGGCATATTAAGGATAAATATGAGCTGCTTTATCGTCCTGTAGATAAAAGAGATAATTATGTAAAGCGCGTAATTGGCATCCCGGGCGATACAGTGCGTATTTTAAGTGGACTGGCTTATGTAAATAAAGTACCTGAAAGAAAACCGGCAGGCTTACAGTATAATTATTCTGTAAAAATTCCTTCCTACTTAACCGACTCAAGTATATTTAAAACCTTAGATATTTCGCCTTATGATATCTCTGTAAATGAATACAACTCTGTTTACGAATTTCCGCTCACAAATAAAAAATACCACACCATTCTCGACTCAGGCTACTTTAAAGCTATCATACGAAACGAAAATATAGACCCCATAGAATCCTCGACACAAATTTTTCCATTTAACCGAGGGTTTACGTGGACTGAAGATAATTATGGCCCTATTTATGTTCCTTTTAAAGGCATGACAATCTTCTTAACAGCCCAAAACCTTCCTCTTTATCGCAGAATAATTACCGCTTATGAGGGCAACGATATCTATGTTCGAAATAATCTGATTTATATTAATGGATATGTTGAACAAACCTATACCTTTAAAATGAATTATTATTTCGTGATGGGCGACAACAGACATAACTCAAACGATTCGAGATACTGGGGATTCGTGCCAGAGGATCATATTATAGGAAAGGCAAAAATGATTTGGCTTAGTCTCGATCGCACACAGTCCTTTCCGGATAACATCAGGTGGAATCGTATGTTGAAAAGAATATATTAGGTTTTAGATTTTAGATAATAAATAAATACAGAATGAAAGATTTTTTTAATCAGTTTGAACGTAAAACTCTGATTCGTGGAATCATTGCGCTTGTAGTATATCTGCTTTGGGTAATTTGGCTGGGCAACTTTTGGTTCCTTTTAGGTTTACCTATCGTATTTGATATGTATCTCACACGAAAAGTGAATTGGAGTCCCTGGAAAAAACGCGAGGGCAAAAATAATGTAATTATTGAATGGATCGATGCACTTATTTTTGCCGTAATTGCAGTTACCATAATCAACATATTTCTGTTTCAGAACTATAAGATTCCGACCGGCTCTATGGAAAAATCATTACAGGTAGGCGATCATTTATATGTGAGTAAGGTGGCTTATGGCCCCAGAATTCCAAACACACCATTGGCACTTCCCTTTATGCAGCACACCATACCGGGAACAACCAAAAAATCTTATATCAACTGGCCGAATTGGGACTATAAGCGCTTAAAAGGTTTTTCTGATATTAAGAGATGGGATCCGGTTGTATTTAATTTTCCGGCCGGAGATACAGTCTTTATTCCAGAGCAAGCCAGAAGCATTTATGCCATTATCAGAGATGGCGTTGAAAGCTACAAACGCAGAGATATGGCTGCCAAACAACCATTAAAGTCTGATCAGGAATACTATAACCTTGCTCGCAAGGATCTTTGGAAAAGTGATGAAATCACTATTCGACCTGTAGACAGACGCGATAATTATATCAAACGTTGTGTTGCAATACCTGGTGATTCATTAAAAATTGTAAATGGTATTATTTATGTGAACGGTGAAAAAGAACCCGACCTGGAAGGCCGACAGCATGCACACCACATTATTACCAATGGAAAACCATTAAACAAAAGGGCACTTAATAAGCTGGGGATTTATTCTAAAGACCTGGAAAATTACTGGGATAATACCTATCACTTCGTACCGCTTACCGAGAAAATGAAAAAAACCATCGAAGGCTACCGAAATGTAATTGCTGTGAATAAAGTAACACCTTTCGATCTAAATCAATATGGATTACTATCGCCCCATAATATTTTTCCGCATAATCGGGAACTTTATCCATGGGATTTAGACAATTTCGGACCAATATATATCCCAAAGAAAGGAGTTACCGTTGATTTAACCTTGGAAACACTTCCTTTTTATCGTCGCATTATCGAAGCTTATGAAGCAAACAAACTGGAAGTGAAAGACAGTTTAATCTATATTAATAATGAAGTTGCAACAAACTATACGTTTAAAATGGATTACTACTGGATGATGGGAGATAACAGAAACAATAGCCTTGATGCCCGCTATTGGGGCTATGTTCCGGAGGATCATATTATCGGCCGCCCCCGGTTTATCTGGTTGTCGTTACATCAGGAAAAACGCTTTCCGGGAAATATTCAGTTAAAAAGAATGTTTAAAAGTGTGAAGTAAGGCAACACCAAATTAAAATAATTGAAAGAGGAACGGTATTGCGCTGTTCCTCTTTTTTTTAATAAAAAAACGGACTGCTCTGGGAGAGCAATCCGCTTTTACCTAAATCCAACCAAACCCTACATCAAAATCTTTATATTGTCTTTATTGACTATCAAATTTGTATGATACAAAGATAAACCATACATCTGCCCAATGTATCAGTGATAATACCTAAAAATGAAGAGTTTACACTTAATTAATTATGCGTAAAAACCGACATGTTCAGATTTATTAGTTGCATGATTGATAGGCTACCTGATCTATTCTATTTTTCAGCTTATGCCCTTGTTTTTAAACAAGTAATTCAGGTATTAACCACACTTGCGGGTATACTTTATTCTAAACTATAATACGATGAAAAAGTCACTTACCGGTTCTCTAATTCTAATAAGCATATTGATATCCTGCACAACTGCAGAAAATAAAACAGAAAACTACCTGGGTAGTTTATTTATTATCGGAGGTGGTAAAAGACCCCCTTCGCTTGTTCAGAACATGATTGAATTAAGTGGTGTGGATAGTGCTGGATACATTGTTATTTTGCCAATGTCCAGCAGTGAGCCTGACACTTCTGCTTTTTATGGGGAAAAACAATTTCGTGAGTTAGATATAAGCAACATTACTACCATTATTAGTGGTAAAAATGGAGTAGATCGTGAAACCGAAGATTTAATTGCCAATGCAGCCATGATTTATATTACAGGTGGTGACCAGGGCCGTTTTATGGATTCGGTTAAAGGTACCAATGTGGAAACAGCTATCTGGAACGCCTATAAATCAGGTGCCATGATAGCCGGCACCAGTGCCGGAGCCGCTGTGCAAAGTAAATTAATGATTACCGGTGATCAGAAAAAACAGCCAATCTACGATGGTTATTTCCCAACCATCGAGGCAGATAACATGATACTTGCCGAAGGTCTCGGCTTTATCGATAAAATAATTATTGATCAGCACTTTATTCAACGCCAACGCTTAAACAGACTTATTGCCGTTATTCTGGAGCATCCCGATAAAACGGGGGTAGGAATTGATGAATCTACAGCTATACATGTGCGGGGCGACTCTGTAAAAGTATATGGCAAGAGTCAGGTAATAGTGCTGAAAGGAAATAACCAGGCCCCAAAAATTGAAAATGGTTTATTAGGCGGCAAGAACCTTGCGCTATCTGTTTATTTGCCAGGAGAGGGGTTTTTAATAGAGTAGGTTTTGAATGGAAAAATTCAATTAGACTCATTGTACTTTAAAACAATATCTCGAGTAAGGGTTTTTACCTATCTACAAGTATATATTATGTGTATTATTCTTAATCTTATGAAGAAAACTATCTATACTTTACTATTTGTTTTTCTGGCTCTAAATATTTCTGCACAAAAGGGATATTTGCTCATTATAGGCGGTGGGCCTGAAAAGATAAGCACTACAACCTCATGGAATTATGAAGCTTTTAATTGGGCTGTAGAAAAAAGTACCAACAAAAAAGTTGCAATACTGCATTACTCTACCACCCCATCAGGGGATTTTGAAGACTATTTTGTTGATTTTTGCGGAGCCACTGCTGTTAAGAGCTTTGTTGTTGACGCATCCAATGCAAATATTTCCACTCTGATAAACGAAATAAATGAATATGATGTATTTTATTTTCGTG
>DNTK01000333.1 GCA_003508755.1 Bacteroidales bacterium
CCTTTGAACCACCTAAACTTTTTGGCGGAGTAGTCCTGAAATCAGCCATCATCTTCTGAATGGCTTCAGCGCCATCTTTACCTTTTTTTACTACCGAAACAAGGTCTTCAAGATAGAATCCGTATTCTTTATGGATGTTTTGCAGCAGCTCAAAAAGTGACTTTCCTTGTTCTTTTGCCCAGGCTGCAGCTTCAGCTACAATGGCACATGCCGAAACGGCATCTTTATCGCGAACCGAAGGACCCACCATGAAGCCATAGCTTTCTTCGCCACCACAAATAAACTCTTTTTTTCCTTCATTTTCCTTTATAACCGCAGCGATCCACTTAAACCCGGTGAGCACATCGTAGTAATCAACCTTGTATTTCTTGGCAATGTCGATCAGAAGTTCAGTGGTAACGATTGTTTTTACAATGAATTCTTTTCCGGTAAGCTTTCCTTTTTTGCTCCACTGCGAAAGCATGTACTCCGTAATAATGGCAGCGGTTTGGTTTCCGTTGAGAATGATAAATTTACCGGTATTGTCTTTTACCGCCACTCCAACCCGGTCTGCGTCGGGGTCGGTTGCCATAACCAGTTCAGCATCAATTTCCTCGGCTTTTTCGATAGCCATTTTTAAAGCGGCTGTTTCTTCAGGATTGGGTGAATAAACCGTTGGAAAATCTCCATCAACAACATCCTGCTCTGGTACATTGTAAACATGAGCAAAACCTAACTTTTTCAGTGCCATGGGCACCAACTCAACACCCGTACCATGTATAGGCGTGTACACCATTTTGAGGTCCTTATGTTTTGCAATTACATCGGGCGATAGCGATAGCCCTTTAATCATATCGGTATAACGCTCGTCAAACTCTGCTCCAAGAATCTCAATATTCTGATCCGGACCATCAAATTTAATCTCATCGACCGATTTTATTTTTTGTACCTCGGCAATAATATTTTTGTCGTGCGGAGGAATCACCTGGCCACCATCATCCCAATATGCTTTATAGCCATTGTATTCTTTCGGATTATGGGAGGCTGTTATCACAACACCACTCTGGCATTCCAGTTCCCGCAAAGCGAATGAAAGTTCAGGGGTAGGGCGCAAGGATTCAAATAAATACACCTTAAAACCATTTGCTGCGAATATTTTAGCCGTAGTTTCTGCAAACAACCGACTATTGTTTCGGCAGTCGTGGGCAACGGCCACTTTTATCTGCTTCAGTGAACTGAAGTTTTGTAATAAATAATTCGAGAGTCCCTGTGTCGCCATACCTACCGTGTAGATATTCATGCGGTTAGTGCCAACACCCATAATACCGCGCAGGCCACCGGTGCCAAATTCCAGGTCGCGGTAAAACGATTCAACAAGTTCTTTCTCGTCATTTTCAAGTAAATGGCTTACTTGTTTTTTGGTTTCTTCATCATAGTTCCCTTTAAGCCATTCATTTGCTTTGGTTTTTACTTCTAAAAGCAGGTCTTTGTCAGTCATATTAAATAGATTTCAGTAGTTACTTCTCTGTTAATAGGCTATCGATAGTTTTGGTTAAACTACGTTTCCAGTAAGGAATATCTAAGTTATAAATATCTTTTATTTTTTTCTTATCTAAAACACTGTATGCAGGTCGCGGGGCCGGAACCGGATAAGCATCCGAAAGGATGGGTTTTACCTGGCAGTTGATATTTGCAAGGTGCATGATTTCAACTGCAAAATCGAACCATGAACATACGCCCTCGTTTGAGTAGTGGTAAATTCCTGGTTGCCAATTATGACCATTTACATGGTGCTGAATTATGCGTAATATGGCATATCCAAGGTCTGATGCGTTAGTAGGTGTTCCAACCTGATCGAATACCACTCCTAGTTCTTTCCGTTCGCTGCCTAAACGTATCATGCTTTTTACAAAATTGTTTCCAAAAGCAGAATACAACCAGGAAGTTCTTATGATTACTGCATCTGCATGCGTTAAAACTTTTTGTTCTCCTTCAAGTTTTGTTTTACCATACACCGATGAAGGGTTGGTCTTGGTATTTTCATTAAGGGGTGTAAAATGTTTCCCCGAGAAAACATAATCTGTTGAGATGTGAATTAACTTATATTGATATTTAGTAGCCATTTGGGCTAAAAATCCAGGTACTTCAGCATTGAGTTTTTTGGCGTTTATCAAATCATTTTCTGCCTTGTCAACCGCAGTATAGGCTGCACAGTTAACCAGGTAGTCCGGAGCAACAGATTGAATAAATTTTTCCACCTCTCCTTGGTCTGAAAGATCCAACGAATCTATATCTGTAAAATGGAATTCAAGGTTTGTATGTGTTTCGGCAAGCAGTTTTATCTCATTGCCAAGCTGACCATTTGCTCCGGTAACAATAACTTTCTGCATTAGTACTTGAAGTTGATAGTTGCGTCTTGTAAAAGTGGAAGTTTTTTATCTTTCTCTGATAAAATTGCTTTTTCATCAGGTATCATCCAGTCGATGGCTAAAACCGGGTCATTAAAGGCAATGCCTGCATCGTAGTCTGGAGCATAGAGTTCATCGCATTTATAAAACACGACTGCTGTTTCACTCAGTACTGAGAATCCATGTGCAAAACCTTTTGGAACCAGGAGTTGTTTTTTGTTTTCGGCCGATAACTTTACACCATACCACTTTCCATAGCTTGGTGATCCCGTTCGACAATCCACAGCCACATCATATATTTCTCCTTCGATTACACGTACTAGTTTTGTTTGGGACTTTGGGGCTTTTTGGAAGTGCAAACCGCGAATTACCCCATAAGATGATTTCGATTGATTATCCTGGATAAAAGTCAGGTCTNNTCTTGTTGTATGCCTCAAAAAAATAACCTCTTGAATCTTCGAAAACCTGAGGTTCAAGAATCAGTAAATCCTTAATAGGAGTTGGTATAACTTTCATAAATACTAATCAAACGTAAATATCCTGTTTTCGGCAATGCTCATCAAATATTGCCCGTATTGGTTTTTAAGTAAAGGGTGGGCGAGCTTTACAAGCTGTTCTTTATCTATAAATCCTCTTTTGTAGGCAATTTCTTCAATACAAGAAACCTTTAACCCTTGTCTGGTTTCAATGGTGTGAATATAATTCCCTGCTTGTAATAAGCTTTCATGTGTTCCTGTATCGAGCCAGGCCATTCCTCGTCCCATTATATTTACACTGAGCCTGTTTTCATCGAGGTACAGTCTGTTCAGGTCAGTTATCTCAAGCTCTCCACGGGCAGATGGTTTAAGTCCTTTTGCCTTTGCAACCACATCATTGCTATAGAAATAGAGTCCGGTAACTGCGTAATTTGACTTAGGTTTCTTTGGTTTTTCCTCCAGGCTAATGGCCTTGCCGGTGTCGTCAAATTCCACAACACCATAGCGTTCCGGATCATTCACATAATAACCAAATACAGTAGCACCATTTTCGTTTTGTGCCACTTTTAATAAATCTTTCCCAAAGCCATGTCCGTAAAAAATATTATCGCCCAGAATCAGGCATACATCATCGGAACCGATAAATTCTTCTCCAATAATAAAGGCCTGGGCCAATCCGTCCGGCGATGGTTGTTCGGCATAGGAGATTTGAATTCCCCATTGGTTGCCATCTTTTAGCAGTTTTTTAAATAATGGCAGGTCGTGGGGTGTGCTAATAACTAAAATTTCCCTGATTCCGGCCAGCATTAGTACCGATAGGGGGTAAAATATCATCGGCTTGTCATAAACAGGTAATATTTGTTTCGAAATTGTTTCTGTAAGGGGATAAAGTCTCGTTCCGGATCCTCCGGCTAAAATTATTCCTTTCATGGGTTTATGGTGTTTTTAAAATATTCAATGGTTTTTTCAAGACCTTCCTCTAATTGTATGTTGGGTTCCCAATTGCTAAGAACCTTTTTTGCCATACTTATATCTGGTTGCCTTTGAATTGGGTCATCTGCGGGCAATGGTTTAAAAACAATTTTCGATTTTGAACCGGTCATTTGTAGTATCTTCTCCGCTAATTCAATAATCTGGAACTCACCGGGATTTCCAATATTTACTGGGCCAATTACTGACTCGTCAGTCGCCATCATGCGAATCATCCCTTCCACAAGGTCATCGACGTATTGGAAGCTGCGGGTTTGGGTTCCGTCGCCGTAAATGGTAATGTCCTTATTTTTTAATGCCTGAACAATAAAGTTAGATACCACACGGCCATCGTTAGGATGCATGCGCGGTCCATAGGTATTAAAAATACGAATAATTTTAATTTTTACGTTATTCTGAATATGGTAATCCATGAACAAGGTTTCCGCACATCTTTTCCCCTCGTCGTAGCAGGAGCGTGTGCCAATGGGATTCACATTTCCCCAGTAGTCCTCGGTTTGCGGGTGTATTTTTGGGTCGCCATACACCTCGCTGGTGGATGCCTGCAATACTTTCGCCCGAATTCTTTTTGCCAGACCCAGCATGTTGATTGCACCCATTACTGAGGTTTTAATTGTTTTAATCGGGTTATACTGGTAGTGAATCGGTGAGGCGGGGCAGGCAAGGTTATAGATTTCATCCACCTCAATATAAAAGGAGGAGGTTATATCGTGCCGTATTAATTCAAAATAGGGATTTTTTAAAAGGTGAATTACGTTGCTTTTCGATCCTGTAAAGTAATTGTCCAAACAAATAACTTCATTGCCCTCATTTAGCAATCGTTCGCAAAGATGAGAGCCGATAAAACCGGCTCCCCCTGTTACCAATATTTTTTTCATGAATTGTAAGCACTTTTATTTGAAAGTGCAAATTAAGCTATTTTCTTCCGATTCCGTAATATGTAAATCCCTTTTCTTGCATTTCGGCAGGATCATAAATATTGCGTCCATCAAAAATAACTTTTGACTTAACAAGCTTGTCGAGTACTTTATAGTTAGGAATACGGAATTCGTTCCATTCTGTTAAAAGAATAATACCATCAGCATCAATAACGGTTTCGTACATATCCGATGCATATTCTATTTTATCACCAATTCGTCTTTGGGTTTCTTCCATAGCAACGGGATCGTATGCTTTAATGGTTGCTCCGGCTTCCACGAGTTTGTCAATTGTAGTTAGCGATGGCGCTTCGCGCATATCATCAGTATTTGGTTTGAAAGAAAGCCCCCAAAGTGCAAATTTCTTTCCTTTTACATCGTTATTAAAATGCTTGAGTACTTTTTTCGAAACCAGTTCTTTCTGGTCGTTGTTAACATCTTCAACGGACTGAAGGATACGCAACTTATGTCCATGCTCTTCGCCGGTTTTAACCAGTGCTTTTACATCCTTTGGGAAGCAAGAGCCACCATAACCTGCACCGGCATAGATAAATTTATCGCCTATTCTGGGGTCACTGCCAATTCCACGACGAACATGGGTAATATCGGCACCAACTATTTCACATAAGATGGCAATGTCATTCATGAAGCTGATTTTTGTTGCCAGCATAGAATTGGCAGCATACTTGGTCATTTCAGCTGAAGGAACATCCATGAATATTAAAGGATGATTGTTTAGAACGAACGGCTTATACAAGCGGCGCATTGTTTTTTCGGCGCGTTCGTTTTCAATACCTATAACTATACGGTCGGGTTTTAAAAAGTCATCGACAGCTGAACCTTCTTTCAGAAACTCCGGATTTGAAGCAATATCGAATTGTAAATCAGAATTTCTTTTATCGAGTTCTTCCTGGATAGCGGCTTTTACTTTTTCAGAAGTAGTAATAGGCACTGTGCTTTTAGTAACTGCCACCAGGTAATC
>DNTK01000155.1 GCA_003508755.1 Bacteroidales bacterium
ATCCCCAACTGATCAGGCAACTTGCGCCACAGTTCTCAACTTCAAGGCCCTTTTTTAAATTTACTACTTTAATGCTTGTTTTGTTTTTGCTGATTATTGCCCTGGCACGTCCACAGTTTGGATCAAAACTAAAAGACATAAAACGCGAAGGAATCGAGCTCGTTATCGCTTTGGATGTTTCGAATAGTATGATGGCCGAAGATATTGCACCCAACAGGCTAGCTCGGGCAAAGCAGGCAATTAACACCCTGGTTACTAAAATGAACGATGATAAAATCGGATTAATAATTTTTGCCGGCGATGCTTATACACAACTTCCCATTACTGGCGATTACACTTCAGCAAAAATGTTTTTGTCGAACATAAGTCCTGATATCGTTTCGAAACAGGGAACAGCCATTGGAAAAGCCATTGACCTGGGAATGCGTTCATTCACTCAAAATGAAGAATCGGCTAAAGTAATTGTTATCATTTCCGATGGTGAAGACCACGAAGGCGATGCTGTGGATGCTGCCAGACTGGCAAATGAAAAAGGTATAATTGTTCACACAATTGGAATGGGTTCGTCACGTGGAGCGGTTATTCCTGCAAAAAACGGCCGGGGGTTTATAAAGGATAATCAGGGAAATCCTGTAACATCGCGAATGAATCCCGAAATGTTAAGCAGCATTGCAAAAACAGGTGGAGGGAAGTTCTATAAGGCCTCTACAGGAACTATTGGTTTATCTAAACTTTACAGCGAACTTCAAAAGTTGCAAAAAACCGAAATAGAAACACAGGTTTATTCAGAATACGACGATCAATATGCCTATTTTGTATTATTGGCTTTGATTCTTTTGGTCGCGGAATTGTTTATCCTTGAAAGGAAGAATAAATGGTTAAGTGGATTAAAAATATTTGGACAGGAATGAGAGAATTATTGATAATCACGGGGTTGTTTATTGTTCTTGGAGTTTCAGCGCAATCTTCAAGCAATCATATACGTATGGGGAACTTTACCTATAAAAAAGAAAACTATTCCGAAGCTGAAATGATGTACCGAACTGCACTGGAAAAAAAGCCCGGTATGCGCCAAGCTACCTATAACCTTGGAAATGCCTTGTACAAGCAAGAACAGTTCGATGCGGCAATCGCAAAATATGAAGATGCAATAAAGGGTACTGACGATAAAAACTTATTATCGAACTATTATTATAACCTGGGGAACACGTATTTTCAGAACGAAAAATACAAGCAAAGCATTGAAAAGTATAAGCAGGCATTGCGAAATAACTCAAAAAATAACGACGCCCGGCATAATTTATACCTGGCACAACAAAAACTAAAAGAACAACAACAGCAACAACAACAGCAACAACAGCAGCAGGATAAACAAGACCAGGATAAACAGGATCAGAATCAGAACCAGCAACAAGATCAGCAGCAGCAACAAGAGCAAAACCAAAATCAGGAACAACAACAACAGAATGCCCAGCCAAAAGAAGGACAGATTTCAAGAGAAGATGCTGAGCGATTATTAAAGGCTCTTGAAGAAGATGAGAAAGAGGTACTTGATAAACTTCAAAAACAGAAAGCACAAGGTCGAAAGACTAAGGCTGAAAAAGAATGGTAAATACATTAATAATGCTAAAATATACACTACATACATTATTGCTAATCCTTGTGATGCTTCCACTGGGAGCACAAGATATTAGCTTTGTTGCTAAAGCACCTGATCAGGTAAAGGTAGGCGACCAGTTTAGTGTTATATATGAAATAAATGAGAAAGTAAAGGACTTTAAGCCACCCCAATTCAATGATTTCGTTTTTCTGGGCAGTCAAAAAGGATTTAGCTCTGTTAATTGGAAGACAAGTTATAAGTTTACATTCTTTTTCAAAGCAACACAAACTGGTAAATTTACAATTGGCTCAGCGGAAGCGAAACACGATGGCGATAAAATATTCTCCAATGAATTAACCATAGAGGTAGTTTCTGCGGCTAATCAGCAACAAGCAACGACCACTCAAAAAGCGAACGAACCCACACCCAATGTGTCTGAAAACTCAGTCGATGGTGAAGATATGTTCGTGAGGCTTCTCATTGATAATAAATCGCCTTATGTAGGTGAGCAGGTCGTGGCCTATGTAAAAGTATATACTAAAGTGCCGTTGGCAGATATTCCAAATACCTTCCAGGGACCAGAGTTTACCGGTTTTTATGTACAAAACACAAAAACTCCTCCACTGCGTTCCCTGGAACCTGAAAAGATTGGCAACAAGACCTATTATTCAGGCGTAGTACGAAAATTAACACTCATACCTCAGCGTTCGGGAAAGATAACTATCCAGGCTTTTGAGGTTCCGGTGCTCAGGGAGGAAAAAGTGCAGGTTGGTTTTTTTACTACTTATCAGCATGTAAGTATACCGCTTACAACTAAACAGGTAACATTAGATGTTAAAGCATTACCACCTGGCAAACCTGCCGGTTTTGGAGGTGCAATTGGCAATTTTAATATCACTGCGGCTTTAAATTCCGATGAAGTTCAGACAAATGATGCCATCGTTTTTAATGTAAAAGTTAGTGGGCAGGGAAATATTAAATTAATCGATGATATAAAATATTCACTTCCCCCCACCTTTGACGCATTCGATCCGGTTGTAAAAACAAATATCGCCGATGATGGACAATCAGGTTCAAAGATTTTTGAAATAACTGCTATACCTAGACATGCCGGTGAATTTATGATAAAACCTTTTGAATTGGTATATTTCAATTCAAAGACCGGAAGTTATGTTACTAAGAAAACAGAGTCTTTTATCATAAATGTAGCAAAAGGTGAGGGCGATACCAGTGCTGTAGTTATTTCTGGTTTATCGAAAGAAGATGTTGAATTGCTCGAAAGCGACATTCGATATATTAATACCGATACAAAACTGATTAATAAAGCGAACTATTTTATTGATTCTGTTTTT